>CAJYAJ010000022.1 GCA_913065005.1 uncultured Verrucomicrobiota bacterium
CTTCCCACTGGACCTATTGCACTCGGTCACCATGCCGATGATCAGGTGGAAACCTTTCTTCTACGCCTCATGCGCGGCGCAGGACGTAGCGGACTAAGTGGGATGCAACCCCTTCAGATTATCAATGGATTAACCCTCGTACGCCCACTCTTGCACCTGCACAAAGAGCAGCTCACAGAGTGGCTTAAACAACACGAATTAACTTGGCGTGAAGATGCAAGCAATGCAAACCCCGCCTTTCAACGAAACCAACTCCGGCATCAAATCCTCCCTCTACTCAAAAATGAGCTGAATCCCAATTTAGTTGAAACCCTCCTGCGAACCATGAACGTATTTCGAGACGAAGACGTTTGGCTAGACCAAACCACCATGAAATATGAGGCAACGAATATCGCGACCGCCCCGCCTTTTTTGCAACGCCGATGGATCCGACACTGGCTGTACGAACAACAGATCCCGGAGCTCTCCTTCGACGTTTGCGAACAAATTATTGAAGCCCTGAATCAACCTGATGGGTCGCGGCGATGCGATATCGATCACCAATATCAGATAGAGATTGCTTATGGCATCCCCCGTTTAGTCGAACGGAAAGTCGCCCCCACTTCACCCTCATGGACCCTCGAAGAAGCCACCGGAATTGGATGGCGAAAAGATCATGGAAAAGGCCCAGGCATTCTTCCCGCAACCGCCTCTATCTCAAGCGACAAACTAGCTCAGCGAACCCTGCACGTGCGCCCTATTCAGCCGGGCGACCGATTTCAACCTCTCGGAATGAAGGGACACCGCAAACTACAAGACATCTTGGTAGACCAAAAAATCCCAGCAACTCAACGCCCATTCATTCCCGTGGTCTGTTGTGATGATGAAATTATTTGGGTGCCGGGCTATTGCATTGCGTCCGACTGGCGAGTGCTCGCCCCACAAGCATCGGCCCTCCACCTCACTCTTTTTCAACGTGCAGAAACCTAATCGAACTTCCTGCCTTTTCGTAAGGTCAATGATAATTTTACCGACCTTTTCATTGAGTAAACTATGACGACAAAGAAAAAAACCGATTCACCTAAAAAAGAAAAGCCCAACACAACGCGAAAAGGGCCGCCCCCCATGCCCGCTCGAGGCATGGCTATATCCTTTCTCTTGATGGCGATTTTTCTCACCGCCATGTATCTCTTTTCAGACTCATCAAAAAATAGCGGTGAGATCGACTACTCTAATTTTGTTAAACTCGTAAAAAGCGGGCGCGTCTCTAAAGTGGACATAGCGCATGACGGCACAGGGAACCACCATATTCTAGGTGAGTCCAAAGATATAGATGCTGCAGGTTCAACCCGCTTTCGAACCGAGATCATTCTAACCGATAAGCTCATGGAGATGCTCGACGAGAATGGCGTTCAAGTAACCGTTAAAAGACCTCGCACCGTAATGGTTTCTATCTTAGCCAATCTCATCCCCTTCCTACTGATTTTTGGTTTAATCTACTTTTTCTTCATTCGACAAATGAAAAACTCTGGACGAGGGGCAATGAGCTTTGGGAAAAGCCGCGCAAAACTACTGACCCGCGATACAAATAAAATCACCTTCTCGCAAGTCGCAGGCGTCGACGAAGCAAAAGAAGAGTTACTCGAAGTGGTTGAATTCCTCAAAGATCCAAAACAATTTCAAAAACTAGGCGGCAAAATGCCGAAAGGAGTTCTGCTCTGTGGCCCGCCCGGAACAGGAAAAACTCTACTAGCCAAAGCCGTTGCCGGTGAAGCTGAAGTTCCCTTCTTCACCATTAGTGGTTCCGATTTTGTTGAAATGTTTGTAGGAATCGGGGCCTCACGAGTTCGCGATATGTTTGAACAAGGCAAAAAAAATGCCCCTTGCATAATCTTTATTGATGAAATTGATGCAGTCGGAAGAAGCCGATTCAGCGGCATCGGCGGGGGTCACGACGAACGGGAACAAACGCTCAATGCGCTTCTCGTGGAGATGGATGGGTTCGATACACAAGAAGGCATTATTATTATCGCAGCCACCAACCGCCCCGATGTTCTTGACCAAGCTTTACTTCGTCCCGGCCGTTTTGACCGACAAGTAACCGTCGACCTTCCAAGCCTGAACGGGCGTGAACAAATTCTCAACATTCACGTTCGTAACGTTCGTCTATCGGATCAAGTAGAACTCGAAAAAACCGCCCGAGGAACCCCCGGCTTTTCAGGTGCCGATCTAGCTAATTTAGTGAATGAAGCCGCCCTGCTTGCTTCACGTCGAAAAGCTGATTTTGTTGAACAGCAAGACCTAGAAGAGGCTCGAGATAAAGTGATATGGGGCCGTGAACGACGGAGCCACGCGCTAGATGATGATGAGAAAAAGTTAACTGCTTATCATGAAGCAGGTCACGCTATCGCCATGCACTATATGGAAGAGTGTGAGCCCATTCATAAAGTAACCATCATTCCTCGCGGTCGCGCACTAGGTGCCACCATGCAACTACCGACAAAAGATCGGTATACGCAATCGCAGAAAAAACTAGAGGCTGATCTCGTTGCCTTCATGGGCGGTCGAGCTGCCGAAGAGCTTATTTTTGGAGATATTACCACCGGTGCGCACAATGATATCGAACGCTCAACAGCCATTGCTCGCGCGATGGTCTGCGAATATGGCATGAGCAAGAAAGTGGGCCCTCAAAATCTAAGCAGCAGCCAAGAGCCCATCTTCATGGGCCAAGGGATGACCGGATCGCAAGACCACAGTGAAACAACCGCTAACTTAATCGATGAAGAAGTTCAACGGATTTTAGTTGAATCCTACGACACCTGCATGAACCTGCTGGTTGAACACAAAAAAGAATTAATCGATCTTTCAGAAATCTTGATAGAAAAAGAAGTCCTCGATGCGGATCAAGTCATTCATATTCTAAGACATGGAACCTTACCTGAACCGGTCGAGCCCATACTCAATGAAGCCCCGACTATAGAAACACCAGCGGAGATCCCCGAAGCAGATGATATAGATGCGATTCAAGCCGATCCCCAAGAAGGAGATTCTACAGATGAAGACTCCAGTGGAATCGTCGTTTCTTAAGATTGCATTTCTATATTCAGTCTTTAAAATAGGAGAATGATAAAGACGCTTATAGGGTTGGGATTGATTTTATTATTGAATGGTTGCCAAACGGTTTTTAAACCATGGCTTCTATCGGAACTCGCTCCTGGCATGAATGCAGATCAAGTGAAAGAGAAACTCGGTGATCCCGTATCAATTGAATCCCGCGAAGCGGCCACAGTCTTTGTCTATTCCTATACCGAACCTTTGAAACTTCAAACCGAATTCCCCAATTGGGAAAAACAACCACTACCACATTCCTCGTTGCAACCAGATATTTCTATTGAACAACACCACTACGAACTCATCTTTATAGACAACGCTCTGATCAATTATAAAGAACGTCACTAACGTTTGTTCTGTTCTATGAATCGATCTAAATCCCGATTATCACTCCACGGATTAGCCCGCTGAATTTGCACGCGAGGCGTAAAATCTACTTGAGGACGGGTGAAGGATTCTGCTGATTCCGGTAACGGCTTCACAAATACTGGATTTCTAAATGCCTCTACCGATGGCGTTCGATCTATCGATTGGACGCGTTGATCATGTGAACTCGTCTGTTCTCTTGAATACGGCGATACATAGACCGATCGATCCGAAAAGGATTGCTCAGTGAGCGTTCCCCATTGAGCACGAGACTTCCCTTGTAGTCCCACGGAGGATCCTCGTGAAATGACTCCTCTATCTAAGGGCCCTTCTTCCGGCGCACTAAAACCAAATATATCTTTCTGTAGCTCCCGCTCACGCGAGTGATAAATATGTTCACGAGAAGCTGCGCGCTCGGGTTTCTCCTCGGGAGCGCCAAACATCGACCAATATTCTCCTTGTTGGTCCCTGTTTTCTTCGAAATCTATCTCCTCGGAATCAAGTAACCAATTCGATTGTTTCATCTGCAGGTTTTGTTGAACCACGGGCGGACGAATCATCCGTTCCGGCTCATGTCGTTCAAATCTCACATCTTCCACCTGCATGATCTCAGAGGCGATCACTCGCTCATCCTCACTGGGCGCATTCACCACTTCGATATCGCTCTGCGTAATCGTGGTTTTAATACGGGCATATTTCCGCATAATCCGCTGTTTACGCTCTTCGAGCGTCTCTTCCACAGCCGCACTGCAAATGGATATAAGCAGTAGTTGTATAATAAAGATAAAAACTTTATGCATGTCATAATCATATCGACAGGTGGAGCGATACGTCAATGCTCTGTTTCCTCAATTCATCGTGTAAATTTGATTCCACACCGGTTGCCCACCTATCAAGGAATACACCGAATCAACACCCTGTTTTCGAAACCATTCCGTTGCCATGCCGGATCGAATACCGGCAGCACAAACTAAAATAGTCACTTCATCGGGATGAATCGCCTCAGGCTCATTGAGCAAGCGATCCATTGGAATGTGTTCATGCTCTCCCGCCAAAGGCGCGAAGGCAACCTCGTCCGCCGTGCGAATATCGATCATTCGAACCGATTTCATCTCCATGACGGATGGAACATCTACTTCCCACGATGGATCAATCATCTACTAAACTCCTCTATAAAAATAGTGGCGGAGAGAGAGGGATTCGAACCCTCGGTACGCGATAAAGCGCACACACGCTTTCCAAGCGTGCTCTTTAAACCACTCAGACACCTCTCCGACTGAGCGCGAAAGCTACACATATGCCTCTTCTGATTCAACCTTCTTTTTTAGCCCAAATCACTCGCCTATTTTATTGCAATAATAGTTGCAATAAGAAAAACATCTGTTAATTTAATTTGCTCAATGAAAAAACAACGTACAACTCAACAACGAAAAGTGATCGAAGAAATCTGTTTTTCGAGTACTTGCCCGCTATCGATTGATGATATCGAATCCCGTGGAAAAGAAATATTAGCCACGCTCAATCGTGTGACGGTATACCGCAATCTTAACCGCATGGTGGATGCCGGCGAACTGACTCGCTTCTCACACCCCGAAAAAGGCACGCTCTACGAACAAGCCAACCGCCCTCATCATCATCATTTCTTTTGTAAAACCTGTGAAGCCACATTTGAACTCCCTGGATGCGGACTGTCTCTAAAGAAACAGACTCCTGCTGGGTTTATTGTTGAAGGGCATGAAGTCTTCCTGAATGGAGTTTGCGCAGCCTGCGCATCTTAAAGTTATTATGAATTCAATTAAGAGCCATTTCTTCGACCAGTTTGCCATATTTTTATCAGTAACCTGCGCCATTCACTGCTTATTCACGCCCATTCTAATTATATTTCTACCCATCGTAGGAACCACCTTCTTTGCCGATGCAAACTTCCATCTATGGATGCTCTACCTCGTTATCCCCACTACGGCCATTGCCATTTTCTTAGGTTGTAAAAAACACAAAGATAAAATCGTTATCACCTTAAGTGCGCTTGGACTACTCATCGTAACGGTATCGACCATTTACCAATACAGCCTCCAAGCTGAATCTGGCGATTGCGTAATCTGCGCGAGCGGTGGGCATTCTATATCTAACCCACTTGTATGGGTGAACGTTCTAGCAGGCGCTCTCTTAATTTCAGCTCATGTACGTAATTACAAATTATGCCGGGCAAATAACTGTAAACATTAACAAAAGATAGAACCCTAATGAGTATTATAAAAAGTATAACTATGGCGCTTTGCGTAGCATCACTAGCAATTGCGCACGATCACGAATCTTTATTTGATAAATGTGCGGTCACAGGTTGTGTTGCGTGTGAACCGTCTGCAAATATTGAAGATGGCAATGCAAAAAATATTGGTGTTTGGCTTCAGCCAACATTTCGCGATTTCTCTGCCGATGAATCGGGAATGACAGGGTTTTTCCCAGGGCATGAAGGAGAGCGTCCTGAAAAACAAGGTCTTGGTGTAGATCATACAGAATTTTATTGGTCTGCCACTAAAGCTGATCAGCTGCGAGGTAGTGCAGTAATTGCTATCGCAGAGCATGATGGAGAAACTGAAGTAGAGTTTGAAGAAGCTTACGTAGAGACTCTAAATAGCTACCTTCTACCTGAGGGCATGAATATTAAATTTGGTCGTGCATTCTGGACCTTTGGTGCATTAAATGCGCAGCATTCCCATTCGGACAGCTTTGCAGATCGGCCGCTACCATATCGTGCGTTTTTAAATAAAGCTTTCAACGATGATGGTCTTGAAGTGTCGTATAAGCTTCCCGTAGATTTTTACGCAGTTGTTGGTGCAGGTAATTTCCGCGGAAATGATTACCCATTTGGCTTAGCTGAAGAAGCTGAAGCTGGTAATGAAGGAAAGTCTGGATATATTCGTGTTGGAAGCACTCTCACCGAGGATTCTAGTTGGCGTGCAGGCGCATATATGCTTTCCGGTAATGTTGGCTCGCGCCAAACAGGGCATACACATGATGGTGAATCTGAAACTTTTACATTTAGTGGTGAAAGTGATTTATACGTCTATGATCTTCGTTATTCATACAAAGGATTAGTTCTCTCAGGTGAATACTTCTCTCGTACAGAAACTGGCGACCTCAATATTGTAGTAGATGAAGTCACTGGCAGCCGAAAAGACGACACCTTCGGACTCAATGATATTGAAACCAGCGGGTGGTATGTATCTGCTGTATATGAATTAAATCCTAAGATGCATATTGGTGTTCGTTACAGTAAACTTGGATCACCAGATTACTCTAGCTCAGCTAACAATAACACTCTTGCAGTTGGTGATGATGCATTATTGTCTACTGCCCATGAAGGTGAGTTTAATGCGGGTAATTATGATCCGATGGCACTATCCTACATGATTGATTGGAAACACAGTGATTGCAGCTTGATTCGTTTGCAAATCAACAATGAAGAGTTATCGGATGGAAATAAAGATGATCAATTCATCGTGCAGTATATTATGCATCTCTAAATTCGAAATTTAAAAACTTCTTCTACCGTTTTAGGGACCGCCTTCGTGCGGTCCCTTTTTTATTATAACACTCAGAGTAAAAACTAATTAAAGCGACTAAGTAGTGCCTGCTGGACATTCTCAGGGACAAATTGACTAATATCCCCGCCTAGCTTGGCGACTTCCCTTACGTTGCTAGAACTCACATAGCTATAGTCCTGCTTCGGCATCAAAAAGAGCGTCTCTATTTCCGGCTTTAATTGCCGGTTCGTTAATGCCATTTGAAACTCATATTCAAAATCAGAGAACGCGCGAAGCCCGCGAACAATCACCTGCGCCTCTTGTTCAATGGCAAAATCAACTAGCAACCCTGAAAAGCTAACCGCCTCAACTCCGCTTAAATGCGAGGTTGAGCGCTGAACCAAATCAATTCGCTCCTCCAAGGAGAATAAAGGGGTCTTCCCCTCGCTCTTCGCTACCCCCACAACTACACGTGGAAAAATATGTGAAGCTCGCTCAATCACATCTAAATGACCAAACGTTAAAGGGTCGAAAGTTCCTGCACATACGGCTGACTGATTCATCTCTGCTCCTGCTTTAAAATAAGTATCCGGGTTTTCCCATAGCATTTATCACGCTTCACCGACCACGCCGGTGGAAGGCTCCATTCATATTGATTCCGCATTTCATATACAACGGATCCATCCGCACTTAAAGCAGAAGCGCTTTCGATTGCAGCTAAGGTCTCCTCAAAAGCATCCGCTAAATCATACGGGGGATCGGCTAGAATCAGATCAAACGAAACTTTCGCTTCCCGCACCCAGTGCACTGCATCTGCACAATAAACCTGGGCCATACCTAACTCATCTGATCGAAGCTGTTCCACATTTTGCTCTACCTGCTTCACGACCCTTGCGTGCTTCTCAACAAAGGTTACGCTGGCAGCACCCCGACTCCATGCCTCCAATCCCAACGCTCCTGACCCCGCATAAAGGTCCAATACACGCAATCCGTTGCAATGCCCTCCTAACGAAGAAAATAAAGCTTCCCGTACGGCCTCCATGGTTGGCCGCACCTCTGAACGAGGCACCTCAAACTGCCGATTACGCAAATGTCCACTCGTGATTCTCACCCTAATCGCTCCTCGATCGATTGAATCCTCTATCATGAACCGAAGTCTTGGCATTTCAACCGTTTTCGACCTCTCGACAATAGCGTCTCAATGTGATAGCACCATACCTTCGTTATGAAAACAGATCATCAATATAGAAAAATTTTATGCAACGCGAAACGCATCGTCGTCAAAGCGGGTAGCAAAGTTCTAGTGCAGCGCACCGGACGGCCTGATCGCACCCGTATGCAAAAGCTCGTTGCCGAACTCACACAACTGCATAAAACAGGTGTTGAGACCGCATTGGTTTCATCCGGAGCGGTTGGCGCTGGACTCGATGCATTACAACGCCGCACCCGTCCTAGCGATATAGCCGACCTTCAAATGGCTGCATCGATTGGGCAGCACCGCCTCATGGGTATTTATGGCGACCTTTTCTCCAAAAACAAATGCACGATCGGGCAGGTTCTGCTCACCCATGATGTCCTGAAAGATCGAGAGCGGCACCTCAATGCACGAAACACCCTTCTGCATCTAATCGCCAATCGCATCATTCCCGTTATTAACGAAAACGACACTATCTCCACCGAAGAGATTAAATTTGGAGATAACGATGTTCTCGCTGCCCTCGTTGCCATTCTGATTGATGCCGATGCCCTCATCCTACTTAGCACCACCGATGGCCTCCGAGAGCCTACCGCTAACGGTCGAACCCGACGGGTCTCCTGCATCGATGAAGTCGATGATTCCATTCTCGCCATGATCGAAGACAAACATGATGGTCTCTCTACTGGCGGCATGACCTCCAAGCTTCAATCCGCCGAACTAGCCGCACATAATGGCATTCCCGTTGTCATTGCGAATGGTAGAAAGGATGAAGTTCTCGCCCGCATCTTAAGCGGCAGAGATGAAGGAACTCTTCTCTTTCCCAAAGATAAACAAATTTCAAAACGCAAACGTTGGATCGCCTTCTTCAATCGGGTCGAAGGAAAAATTACCATCGATAAAGGGGCAGAAAAGGCGCTACTAACCGGCAACAGTCTGTTGCCCGTTGGCATCCTGAAACAAGAAGGCAATTTTAAACTCGGTGCTATGGTAGAAATCATCAGCCAAGATGGACACACCGTCGGGCGTGGGCTCGTAGAAGCTGACAGTCAAGAACTTGCCTCACGCAATAGCTCGAATGCACCCGCCAAGGAACAGCCCATCATCCATTACGATAACCTCGTTCTTTTATAATTGGAGAATGCCTATGAATACCCAAGAACAGATGCAGCAAATCGGACAAGCCGCCAAACAAGCCAGTCGTCATCTCGCGCGACTCTCTTCCCGAAAAAAGAATAGTATTCTCGAAGCGATGGCAGACGCTCTCGAAGCGAATCGTTCCGCGATCCAAGAGGCGAATGCAAAAGATTTAGCAGCAGGAAAAGAAGCTGGCCTCGCCGCTGCAATGCTTGACCGGCTAGAACTGAATGATGCCCGCATTGATGGCATGATCAAAGGACTCCATGATGTTGCTGTTTTAAATGATCCCGTAGGCGAGGAGATAACTGCCTGGAATCGCCCCAACGGTCTTCATATTCGGAAAGTGCGCGCTCCCATTGGCGTGATCGGCATTATTTTCGAGTCCCGTCCAAATGTTACATGCGATGCAGCAGCCCTCTGCTTTAAAACCTCTAATGCCGTAATTCTTCGAGGCGGCAAAGAAGCCATTCACTCCAACCTTGCGATTGCAAAAGCCCTTCAAGAAGGCGGAGAAGAAAAAGGATTGCCGGCTCATGCGATCCAACTGGTTCCCACCACCGATCGTGAAGCGGTTCGCGAACTCTGCCGAATGACTGACTCTTTAGACCTCATCATCCCCCGCGGGGGAGAAAGTTTAATCAATGCTGTTATCGAAATGGCACTCGTTCCGGTTATTAAGCACTATAAAGGTATCTGCCATACCTATATCGATGCTTCAGCCGATCTAGAAATGGCATGGGCGATTGCAGAAAACGCAAAATGCCAACGCCCGGGCGTCTGCAATGCCATGGAGACGCTACTGGTTCACAAAGAGATTGCTGCCGATTTCCTTCCCAAAATGGGGGCACTCTTTCACGCACAAAATGTGAAACTCCTCGGCGACTCCACCTGCTGCCAACAGATCCCATCTGCACAACCTGCTAGCGAAGAGGACTGGTATAAAGAATATCTCGATCTAACCCTTTCCATCCGCGTTGTTGATCATATTGAAAGTGCCATTGAACATATCAATCACTACGGATCAGGCCACTCCGATGCCATCGTGACCCAAGATGATACGAGCGAAAAACAATTTCTCGCAGAAGTCGACTCTAGCTCCGTCTATGTGAATGCCTCCACTCGCTTCACGGATGGAGCCGAGTTTGGCATGGGTGCTGAAATCGGCATCAGTACCGATAAATTACATGCACGCGGACCGATGGGACTCGAAGAGTTAACCACCTATAAATTTGTAATTGAGGGCACAGGACAGATTCGCGAATAAACGCATAGAAAAAAAACCAATTTCCACTTGCGCCTAAACCACAATTGAATACTATTTCGATTCTCTTATGGGGGTGTAGCTCAACTGGTTAGAGCACCAGCCTGTCACGCTGGAGGTTGCGGGTTCGAATCCCGTCATCCTCGCCACTTTTCTATTTTTTTCCTTGCCTCCGAGGGTAATATTCTTTGTATTTATATTACGTTCATCTGTTGAGAAGAATTAACTTCTTTCAGACGGAAGTAGCAGAATGGTCTGCGAAGGAACGCACCGTTAACAGAATGGAGAATAACATGGCTACTCTACAATATAGAGGTGCTAAGTTTGAATCTGGACGTACGGTGGAAAGAACATCTCACATCGTACAGTACAGAGGTACAAGCTACGACACCAGTAATGTTGAGAAGGCTCCTGAAGTCCATAGCGGTTCATACCGTGGCGCTTCATGGGTTGCATAATACATACAAAAATAAAGGGGGAGCCCGCTCCCCCTTTTTAGATTCTAAACAGCTCGCTCGCTTAGAGCGCCTTCATGCCATCCATTGCCGATCGTAATTGCTCACCAATAATCTCTACATCATGATAGCGAATCGCGGCATTCACTTGAACCAATGTCGCATTATCAATCGTGCAATCAGCGGAGGCTAAACCAGCCCCCACCACATCGGTACCAACCTTACGCATGAATGATTCCAACAACGGGCCGCATGCATGCGCAAACAGATAACATCCATATTCGGCGGTGTCTGAAATAATCCGATTCATCTCATACAACTTCTTGCGGGCAATGGTATTGGCAATCAGCGGTGTTTCGTGGAGCGACTCATAATAAGCCGACTCTGGCTTAATTCCCACTTCAACCATACATTCATAAGCAAGCTCCACACCCGCTTTAACCATAGCGATCATCAAAATCCCTTTATCGAAATACTCTTGTTCCGAGATTTCTATATCCCCATTGGGTGTTTTCTCAAAAACAGTCTCTCCAGTCGCCGCTCTCCAGCCCAATAGGTTGCTATCATCATTCGCCCAGTCTTCCATCATCGTATGTGAAAAATGTCCGGTAATAATGTCGTTCATATGTTTTTCAAAAAGAGGGCGCATCGTAACCCGTAACTCTTCTGCTAACTCAAATGCTTTTAATTTTGCAGGATTTGAAAGACGGTCCATCATGTTAGTAATGCCACCTTGTTTGAGGGCTTCGGTGATGACTTCCCAACCATATTGGATAAATTTGGATGCATATCCTGCATCTATACCCTCTCCAACCATTTTATCAAAACACAGCAACGATCCTGCCTGAAGCATTCCACAAAGAATGGTCTGCTCTCCCATTAGGTCTGATTTTACCTCCGCTACAAATGATGATTCCAGAACCCCTGCACGGTGTCCGCCTTGCGCAACACAGAGCGCTTTCGCAATCTCAAGACCATTTCCTTTTGGATCATTCTCGCGGTGACAAGCAATCAATGTTGGTACGCCAAATCCCCGCTTATACTCTTCGCGCACCTCGGAACCGGGCGATTTAGGTGCCACCATAATAACTGTTAAATCGGATCGAATTTGCATCCCCTCTTCCACAATATTAAAGCCATGTGCATATGAAAACACGGCACCCTCTTTCATGTGCGGGATGACCGTCTCTACCACTTTGGTATGCTGCTTATCAGGCGTCAAATTCATGACAATATCCGCAGAAGGCAACATCTCTTCATAGGTGCCAACAGAGAATCCATTTTCACTTGCATTTAAAAACGATTGTCTTTTTTCCGCAATCGCCGCATCGCGCAATGTATAAGATACATTCAGCCCGCTATCGCGCATATTAAGCCCTTGATTGAGCCCCTGTGCTCCACAGCCCACAATAACAATTTTTAGCCCTTGAGCCGCACTTACTCCCTCTGCAAACTCAGCCGCATCCATAAAACGGCACGTTCCCAACTCTTCTAACTGCAAGCGCAATGGTAACGAATTAAAATAATTTTTAGCCATAAACTCTCATCCTTACTTACTCAATTTTTGATCACGTACTACATTCAGTTGACATATTACTAAATAAAAAATACCCCAACGCCACAAAGCATCGGAGTATTTCCTATGATCTATTTTAATGCAATCTATTAACCGATCGCATCTTCACCTGTTTCACCCGTACGAATACGGATGCATTGCCCCAAATCGAGAACAAATATTTTACCATCGCCGATTTTTCCCGATCGTGCTGCACCTGTGATCGCATCGAGCGTGTCCTGCAAGTGATCTTCATTCACCGCGATTTCTATACGCAATTTGCTGAGGAGATTAACCTCTTTTGCAGCACCACGATAATTTTCGTGATATCCCTTTTGTTGCCCACAGCCTAAAACATCTGTCATCACTGACATCTTGTAGATTTCCTTCTCAAACAAGGCTGTTTTCACGGCTTTCAAGGCTACCGGTTGTATATATGCTATAATTAATTTCATGTTTAGTTACTCCCAAGTTAATTAAGTAGACTACTACCATTATTACTCTTTTGCTAACCTGCAAATTTAAATCTTTTATCAAAAAAACAGCCCGACCGCACTCAGGCGGCCGAGCCATTAGGAGGAGAGAAATTCTATTCCCTAAATTTAAGTTCCTCTAGTTTAAATTTAGGACACGCTTGTGTATGAAGACATCGCGTGCTCTGTTACGTCCAAACCGACTGTTTCTTCTTCAGCAGAAACACGGATTCCAATCGTTGCCTTGATGATTGAGAACAAAATAAGAGCGAATGCAAATGAAACCACTCCGTATGAAAGAACTCCAATAATCTGGGCTTTAAAGGTGACATCTGGGCTTAGCGCAACCGCTAATGTTCCGATGATACCGCACACCAAGTGAACTGTAATCGCACCCACTGGATCGTCAATCTTCGCCTTGTCGATTCCAATAACCGCAACGACAGCAATCGCACCCGTAACTAAACCAACGATAATAGCCTGCATAGGTGTTAGCATATCAGCACCCGCTGTAATACCAACCAAACCAGCTAGGCAACCATTCAATGCCATAGTCAAATCAGGCTTCTTCTGTACTAACGTTGAAACAACAATTGATCCAACAATTCCAGACGCTGCTGCCAAACACGTAGTTACAAGAACAAACGATGTGTAATCTGCATCTGCAGAAAGAGCCGATCCGCCGTTGAATCCAAACCAACCCAACCAAAGTAAGAAGACACCAATTGTCACCAATGGCATACTATGACCAGGAATTGCATTCACTTTTCCATCAACATATTTGCCGATACGTGGGCCGAGCAATAACGCGCCAGCCAAGGCACCCCATCCACCCACAGAGTGAACCAGAGTTGAACCTGCAAAGTCGTAGAATCCAATTCCATCTAACCATCCGCCGCCCCATTTCCAAGAACCGAGCCAAGGATATAGGAATCCTACATACAGCACAGTGAAGATGAAGAATGATCCTAACTTAATACGACCCGCAACCGCACCTGAGACAATCGTTGCCGCTGTTGCCGCAAACATGCCTTGGAACAAGAAGTCTGTCCAGAGGCTGTAGCAACCGTCGGCATAACCAATCCCTGCATCCGTAGCAAACATCTCGTTTAACGGTAAAGCAGAAGCACAATAGCCAAAAATGCCATTAAAATCGCCTGGATACATTAGACCAAAACCTACAAACGCATAGGTGAGAAGACCAATTGCAATAATTCCTGTGTTTTTAAACAAGATATTAACGGTATTCTTTGATCGTGTGAGTCCTGTTTCAAGCATTGCAAAACCCAAATGCATGATGAAAACCAAGAAGGTTGCCACCATCATCCAGATGTTGTTTAGCCAATAGAGCTCCTGAGATGGACCCTCTCCAGCCAAGCAATACATTGGAGTGAATGCTAATAACGCTAGAAACGCTGTAGCATATTTATTTTTTTTATTCATAAGAGTATCCTCTTTGTTTAGTTAATCCTTAAGTTTGAACGGTCATTAATGCAGATGCCATGCCAGTTGCTAAAAACCGCCCACATTGCTCATTTATTAATAAATGTGATACGCTTAAAAATGAAGTGGTGAATTTATATACGTTCATTTTTGTTATTCGGATAAAATATAGTACATAAATGTATATTAATATATTCCGAAAAACTAGATATGAGAATAGACCCCATTAAACCTAGAAATAATTAGCGATCTACCAAAAAAGCCTCAATCTCACTAATCTTGCCCATCTTCAACAAGCGGGCAGCGACCTCTTCTGCCGCAGCTAGATCAATCGCAGCAATTGCACGCTCAATCGACGGTGCACTACCGATATCAATGCTCAATGTACGCAACCCAATTCCTAATAAGAACGGGATCATATGCGCCTCGGTTGCAAGGTCCCCACAGATTGAAACCGGTTTTCCTGCTCCCTGAGCCGCCGCCACAATACGATGTATCGCCCGCAAAATAGCCGGATGATGCGATTTGTATAATGCAGACACCTGCTCATTCGTTCGATCAACGGCTAACATATATTGCACAAGATCATTTGAACCAATCGAGAGAAAATCAGCCTCATCCGCCAGCTCCTCAGCTACTTCTACCGCTGAAGGCAACTCCATCATAACCCCCAATTGAGTTTCACGATTCACCGCCACTCCCTGCGATTCCAATTCATCCATGCACGCCCAAACAATCTCTCGAGCCGCAATGAAATCATCCACCGATGCAATCAAGGGGAACATAATGCGCGCATCTACCTTGGCACCCGCCCTCAAAAAAGCACGTAGCTGTTGACTGAAAATATCTCGATTCTGAAGCGAAAAGCGAATGGCTCTCATCCCCAAAAAAGGATTTGCCTCCGATACATTTGAATAATAAGAAAGCATCTTATCACCCCCAATATCCAAGGTCCGCAAGGTGACCGGCCGCCCTTTCATATTCTCAACCAAGCGAGAATAAATATGTGTCTGCTCTTCTTCTGAAGGAAAATCACTCCTCACGATGAAAGGAAACTCCGATCGATATAACCCAACCCCATTCGCCTTAAAATGTCGTGCGGGCTCTAAATCAGAGAGCAAATTAATGTTTGCCATAATCTCGACAACTTTACCACATGCCGTCCGCCGCACTTCCTGTACATCCGAAGCATCATTTAAAACCCGCCAGGTTTGCTCCAATTCCTGATACTTCGTTATAATCTCATCGCTTGGCTCCATATATATAATGCCCTGAGCCGCATCCATTAGAATCGGAACTCCATCCGGAATCGCATCAAACGCATCACGGCTAATCGCAACCATTGGAATCCCAAGCGATCGACAGATAATGGCATTGTGCGAAGTTACCCCGCTACAAATAATTAATCCTTCAACCTGCTCCGCCGAAAATTTTAATATATCTGAGGGCAACAACTCCCTCACAGCAATAATTTGTCCCCCATAATCAGAATTAAACGCCTCTTCCGAACATAAATTCCGCCCTAACCGATTTCCCAAGTCCTTCACATCCAGCACCTTTTCACGAATCATCGGAACCGAACTGGAAGAAAAAATATCAACATACTCATCCACGACCAAATGAATCGCATGCAACGCTGCCGCGCCCTCCGCAATCAATTCGCGGATACGCCCAGTGAACTGTTC
Organism: uncultured Verrucomicrobiota bacterium; assembly: GCA_913065005.1. GTDB lineage: Bacteria > Verrucomicrobiota > Kiritimatiellia > Kiritimatiellales > Pontiellaceae > Pontiella. The sequence goes on from CAJYAJ010000022.1 coordinate 16,191, forward strand.
ATCCTCTAAAATAAGAAGATGTGCACTAAAAATTAAAACGGCTACATCCGCAAGTTTTTCGCTAGTCGTCACTTGTAACGCCTGAATCTGTTCAACCGTTCGCCGCAACGCATCGTCAAACGCAGCCACATCCGCGCCTAAAGATTCCGGCTGCATCTGCAACGCATGCTCATCCGCGCCTAAATCCAACACACACGAAATCCCCTGCGCCACTCCTTTGCTTGCCGACCGACCGCGTAAAATATCTTGCTGTACTTCTCCAATCGCCTTGGATTCCAATGCGATGCCCCCCTGCCGCGCCTCCTTGAGCAACTTTACACTCTCGAACATCGTCGCCAACTGCGTTGCAATCGCACGTAGGGCTGAAACATCATTCTCTTTAAAATAATCCTGCTCACTCGCCTGAACCACTAAAACACCAATACGTCTTTGCCCGCGCAAAATCGGAACCGCAAGAAACGCCTCGTACTGCTCTTCGCGAATCCCCGGGAAAAATTTATAGGTCGATTCAGTCGAAGCCTGCCCAACACAAATAGGACGTAACTCACGCAACGCCTGTCCCGTGATCCCCTCTTCTAGCGACAATTTAACCGTACCAATCGCACTTGCATCCAACCCCTGAGTCGCCCGCAATGATAACATCTGCTCGATTTCATCATAAATATAAATGGAGCACACATCTGCCGCCATATGCTCTGCGATCGAAAAAGCCACCTCCTGAAGCAACTCCCCTCGATCCTTGCCCTCACCCGCAGAAGCGATCCGTTCCGCAATATCGCAAATCAGCTCGATGTTATCTTTCATAAATTCCTCATTTCCTCTAAGCTATGCCCCAATTCAGTGAAAGTCAAAAATTAGCGATAAAGCAATTTCAACACTCGACCTAAACCCATGACTACACTACGATTTTACAACACATAAGGAACCATCCATTGGGAACAACAGACACACCTACAAATCGACTTCTTATAGGCTATCGCCATATGATCGCCTCACGCTATACCGACCAGATACAAGCGGATGCCGCGCAACGTGGAGAAGTGTTTTTCTACATACCCTCTTCAGGGCATGAAGCCAGCGCATTAATTGCACCTCATTTAATCCCATCCGATTGGCTCCACTTGCACTACCGCGACCGAGCTTTAGCCTATGCACGCGGCGTAACCTATCAAACCGTCTTCGACGGACTCTTTAGCCGAGCTAGTTCCAACTCAGCCGGCCGCCGCATGCCCGCCTTTCCTTCCGATCGAAAACTCAACATTATGAGCACGCCCACACTCGTTGGAAGCAATGTAGTGCAAGCTGTAGGGGTCGCCCACACCTTTAAAGATGAAGATGCTTCAAATTCGATTGTCCTCGCATCTGTCGGCGATGGAGCCACACAGCAAGGCGACTTTTATGAAGCCGTCAGCGAAGCTGCACGGGCCAACCTTCCAGTTCTTTTCTTAATCGAAGACAATCGTTATGCCCTATCCACACCCACAAAAGGCAATACTTTCTACTCTCTTCCCGACGGCACACAAGCAACCACTTTTTGTGGTGTTCCCATTGATCGAGTCAACGGCTCCAACCCCATCGAAACCGACCAATGCACCCAACACGTCATCCAAACCATCCGCGACACACAATCCCCCCGGATTCTTATTTTTGAAGTAGAACGTCTTGCCAGCCATACGAATGCCGACGATCAATCCGTCTACCGCAGTGAAGCTGATCTCAAACAAGCCATGGAAAATAAAGATCCGTGTGCAACTCTACGAGACCACCTGCTTGAAAAAGGGCACAGCGAAGAAAGCATAAGAACCCTAGAAGAAGAAACACGGAATGAATTGAATAGTGCATTCCAAGCCGCTCGCAGAGGCCCCGCTCCCAAACCTGCATTTACCGCCAAACGCGCACTCCCCGCTCAACGCGCTGAATACCTTGGTGCAGAAATATCACGCGATCTCAGCATGCTTGAAGCCATGCGCGAAACATTACGACATCAACTAAAAACAACCTCAAACACCCTGCTCTTTGGTCAAGATATTGAAGACCCCAAAGGAGATGTATTTGGTCTAACTCGGGGCCTAAGCGGCGAATTCCCCCGCCAAGTCAAAAACAGCCCTCTCGCAGAAAATACGATTCTTGGCGTCGCTACTGGCTGGGCATTAACCGGTCGCCGACCCATTGCTTTCATGCAATTTGCTGACTTCTTGCCGGTTGCTTACAATCATCTATTATCAGAAATCGGCGCCATGTATTGGCGAACCAATGGAGACTGGGAAGCCCCTATCACCCTCATGGCGATTGCAGGCGCCTACCGGCCTGGTCTAGGGCCTTATCACGCCCAAACGCTTGAATCGATCTGTGCACATATCCCAGGACTTGATGTCTTTATGCCCTCCACCGCTGCCGATGCATCTGGACTCCTGAATGCCATTGAAACCTCCGGACGCCCCTCGCTCTTCCTCTTTCCAAAAAGCCTCATCAATGACCGTTCAAGAACCACCTCAGCCGACACCAGTAATCACTATGTTCCCATCGGGAAAGCACGCGTTCAGCGAGTAGGTCAGGAACTAACCCTTCTCAGTTGGGGCAGCACCATGCCCCTATGTGAAGCCGCCGGCGAAGCCTTTGCCGAAGCCGGCATCAATATTGAAGTCATCGATCTGCGGACCCTCTTCCCATGGGACGAAGAGACCGTGCTTAACTCCGTGAAGAAAACGACTAAACTGGTAATCGTTCATGAGGATAACCGTACCTGCGGCATGGGTGCCGAAGTAGCCGCTTCAATCACAGAAACGCTCAATGACCCTATTCAAATTCAACGAGTCACTCGTCCAGACACCTACATCCCATATGATTTTAGTGCCCAACTTGAGGTGATGCCCTCCTTCCGTAAAGTAGTTGAAACCTGTGCACAACTACTCGACGTCGATCTGCATTGGGAGGATCGTGATGAACAGCAAGATGGCACGCTCCTAATTAAAGCGATTGGCTCTAGCCCTTCAGACGAAACCATCACCGTTACCACCTTCTATGCCACCACAGGACAAACCGTATCAGAAGGCGAACTTCTCGCCTCCGTAGAAGCAGACAAAGCGTCTATGGATATTTCAGCCCCCGTGGCGGGCACCGTAGCAGAACTTTTTGCGGCAGAAGGCGACCAACTAGCCGTCGGGCAACCGCTTCTTACACTCACCACCTCAGAAGAAGTAGATAATAAACCCATCACCGCAGAAAACGTAGGAATACCTATCCTACGTAGACGTCGCCCCTCTAATACCGAAGTAACATCGGCATCCTCAACCCGCATTACCAAGCCAATATATCTTTCCAATATTACAACCGTTCTGGGAGCACGACACCTCACCAACGATCAAATCCTGCAAGGACATGAAGGATGGGATTCTGAAGCGATTCGCAAACGAACTGGCATCGAGAATCGATACTGGATCGGAGAGGATGAAGATGTTCTTTCCCTCGCCGTAAAAGCTACGCAACAACTCCTTGCAAAAGAGCAACTTGATATCTCAGAGATAGGTGCCCTCATATGTTCAACCGGCACACCACCTTCAATGACCCCCTCCCTTGCCTGCCGTGTTCTCAACGAACTCAGTCCCGATAAAGGGGAAGTCCTTATGCAAGCACACGATGTGAATGCCGCCTGCTCCGGCTATCTCTATGCCCTGCAATCTGCTTTCGATTTTATCAGTAATGCCCCGACAAAAAAGGTCATCGTTATTACGGCTGAAACGCTCTCACCCATGGTCAACCGAGATGATCCAAAAACGTATCCTCTATTTGGAGATGCGGCCACCGCTTCACTCATCTGCTGCGAAGAACGCCCCGGCTCGATTGGCGTCAAACTAAACCGACCTGTACTTTCCGCTACCGGCGTCGATCCGAAAGTTTTATATGTGCCCAATCTAGGAAGTGATGAATTTATTGAGATGGAAGGGCTAACCGTCTTTAAATTAGCCGTCCGGAAAATGATTGATATGCTCGATCAAGCTTGCACCCACCGCGGAATCACATCCGAAGAGCTCGATTATATTGTTCCACATCAGGCCAATGAACGAATTATTGAAGCCATTCGAAAAACCATTCATTGTCCCCCAGAAAAAATGTTCAACCATATATCCAAGTATGGCAATACATCCTCAAACACGATTCCCATTGCACTCCATGAACTCATGCCCACTCTGCCCAGCGGGCACCGAGTTGGATTAACTGCGTTTGGAGGCGGCTTCACCTTCGGAGCTGCCGTTATTGAAAAGCAATAACACGCACACATAAGTACATTTTTTCTTTATATTTCTTACAATTTCTTTATATTTAATCTCTTGCATATAGCTAAATAATTATAAGGAGCTTACATGAAAAAAATATTAATAACACTATGCGTAGTTGCATTCATGGGTCTCACGCCCACCCTCCACGCACAGGAAATGATGGTAAAAGGAAATCCAAAAACCAAAGTCTGTCATATGGAAGGCTGCAAACATTTCAATGCCAAGGGCTGTACGGTTTCATTTGATAATAATGAAGCCGCCATGATGGCGGGGTACCGCAAATGCAGCATGTGTGCAAAAAAAATGAAACGAATGATGATGGATAATCCCATG
>CAJYAJ010000023.1 GCA_913065005.1 uncultured Verrucomicrobiota bacterium
GCCTAGATATCCAGATACATTAAAGAAGAGAAATATAAATGGACAAGTTACGGTTAAATTTTGGGTAGACTCATCTGGAAAGGCTAAGGACATCGAGGTTATAGAATCATCTCATAGAGGTTTTAATCGTGCTGTATTATCAGCTATTGCCAAATGGAAATTTTATCCAAGTGCTGAGAGTTCATCTAAAGCGTAATCTGAGATGCAGATTACCATAAAATTTGTGATTTAAATTAATTAAAATTCAGCTTCTCGATATACAATTAATTTTGATGCATCGACATCTTATATAGGGATAACTCCTATGTGATCATTAATGGCATAGCCTGCCATTGCAAAACCCATGCTGCCAGTTAGATGCGTAATGGATCCGAATCCTGCTGCGCAGTCTAACTGGCGTGGGCCGTCATCGGTAGTGGGTTTTTGCGTGCAGATGTTGCCTTGGTTGTTGGGGTAGCGCATGGGTTCGGCGGAGTAGACGCAGGGGATGTCAAATTTAACGCGTTGTTCACGGGGGAGTTCGAAATCTTTTCGTAGTTGCTTTCTAAGTTGAGCTAAAAGGGGGTCGTTGTCTGATTCTCCCAGATCGGCGGTGCGAATTTGGGTGGGGTCGATGCGGCCGCCAGCGCCTCCACAAGTAATAATTGGAATGTTGTTTCTGCGGCAGTGGTTAATGAGGTGTATTTTGGTTTTTTTTCGATCAATGGCATCTAGCACATAGTTCATATGGGGAAGAATAAGTTCATCGGCGGTTTCAGAAGTATAGAAGGCTCGTTGGGCATGAACGGTGCAGGTGGGATTGATCAATTGTATGCGCTGAGCAAGTTGGTCGACTTTGGACTGTCCGGCGGTGCCGGTGTGGGCGTGGATTTGGCGGTTGGTGTTGGAGAGACAGATATCGTCCCAGTCGATGAGGGTGAGGGTTCCGATACCGGATCGGGCGAGGGATTCGGCTGCCCAGGAACCAACGCCTCCTACGCCAACGATAGCAAAATGTGCTTGTTGAAGAGTTGGCACGTGTGTGTTTCCGTATAGCCTTCTAATGCCACTAAATCGGTGATCATAACTACCTATTTCTGGGGTATCTTGATTCATTATTTACTTCTTTATTATATTTAATAACATATATAAATTTTGGTATAGATCCTCATCGAACACTAACGTTTGTTTGCTATCTATTAGTTTAAGTAAAGGATAAAGAACATCCATGATGAAATGCAACGTATCGAAGGCTGATTTACATGTCCACAGCAAATACTCGGATCGACCGAGCCAGTGGTTTTTGCGCCGCATTGGTGCGCCTGAAAGTTTTCTTGAACCCGTTGATATTTATGAGTCTTGTCGTCGAGCTGGTATGGATTATGTAACAATCACAGATCATAACACGATCCAGGGTTCGTTAGATATTGCCCATTTTCCCGGTACATTTATTTCGAGTGAATTGACGACCTATTTTCCAGAAAACGGATGTAAACTGCATATCGTTGTATCGGGCATTACAGAGAATCAGTTTGGTGAGATGCAGCATCTGCGCGAAAATATATATGATCTCCAGGATTATATGTTGGAGAATCGAATTGTTCATTCGGTGGCGCATCCATTGTATCAGGTGAATAATAAGCTGACGGTTGAGCTTTTTGAGAAGATGATACTTTTATTCTCTCGGTTTGAGTCGATCAATGGATCAAGAAATCCCCGTGCCTGTGATATTAGTACAGCGCTTCTCTGTTCATTAACTCCGGAAATGATCACGCAGTTGGCGGATAAACATGGGATTAAACCGGTGGGGCTGGAGCCGTGGAATAAGACCTTTATTGGAGGTTCAGATGATACGGGTGGGCTCTACATAGCGGGAGCTTATACGGTTACGCCGAAAGCGGCTTCGGTGATTGATTATATCGAGTTTCTCCGAGGTGGGCAGCATGAGGCGCAGGGAGAGTCAGGGACCTCTATTCGTTTGGCGAATAATCTATATCGAATTGCTTATCAATTTTATAAGGAGCGGTTTATTACGCCGGGTATGGCGGATCGATCGTTGGTGGGAAATTTTTTACAACATCTATCGAAATCTTCCATGGAGAAGCCCGCACGAGAAATAGGGATTAGAGCGGCGATTAAGTCGAAGATTAAGAAGAAAGTGCAACAGGCGTATATTAAGACCCAGATGGGGGATCTTGAACAAATGATTGTGGAGGAATTATCAGCGGTTTTAGAAGAAGGGGAAGCCATTGAGAATGAAGCGATGAATAGTTTCACTTCTGCCTGCCGCATCAGTCAGCAGTTGAGCTTTGCATTCTTAAAGAAAGCGGTGGAGAAGATTCGAAAAGGAGAGTTGATTGGATCGTTGCAAGCCATTTCATCAATGGGTCCGATGGCACTAGGTGTGGCCCCTTATTTTACGGCTTTTTCAAGTCAGCATCGTGATGAACAATTCCTGCGTGAGTTGTGTCGTTCTTTTCCTGCAGTAGGACATCTTGAGAAGCGTGGAGGAGGAAAAGCATGGGTTACCGATACCTTTGAAGATGTAAATGGGGTAACCAAGACGATCCGCACCTTGGCTGGCATGGCTCATGATTCCAAGATTCCGATTACGGTCGTCACGTGTTTAGATCAGATTCCGCAGGTTGATTTTCCTCTTAAGAATTTTAACCCAATTGGATCGTTTCGGATGCCGGAGTATGAGTCGTTATTGATTAGCTTTCCTCCTTTCTTGGAGATGATTGCTTATTTTGAAGAAGAGGAATTTGATGAGATTATTATTTCAACTCCTGGATCGCTGGGTTTAATCGCGTTGGTAGCGGCGAAGATGTTGGGGCTATCGGTGAGAGGGATCTACCATACGGACTTTCCGCGGTTTTTCAGGGATATATCGGGGGATGATCGTTTGGGAGAGATGACGTGGCGATTCATGCGTTGGTTTTATGGAAAAATGGATCAGGTATTGGTTCCGAGTTTGCAGTATAAAAAGCTTTTGATTGATGGCGGATTTGAACCAACGGTTATTGATGTGATGCCGCGGGGGATTAACTTGAAAAAATTTAATCAAGAATTCCGCAAGCCAACATTTTATGCAGATCGGGGGTTGGTGCATTCATTTCGATTTATTTATGCCGGTAGAATCTCCCGCGAGAAGAATATCGAACAATTATTAAAGGCATTCAAGATGCTCTGTGATCGGGGTGTCGAGGCGGATTTAGTGTTGGTGGGAGATGGCCCGTTGCGCGAAAATTTGGAGGCGAAGTATGGATCGGAACAGATATTGTTTATGGGGTATATGTATGGGGATGAGCTTGCTGAAGCCTATGCCAGTGCGGATCTTTTCGTGTTTCCAAGTCGCACCGATACGTTTGGTAATGTGGTTTTGGAAGCGCATGCGTCTGGACTGCCAGCGATTGTTTCGAATGAGGGAGGCCCGCAAGAAATTGTTGGTTCCCATGGATCGGGTTTGATCGTTGATATGAGTTCGGCGGAGTTGTTGGCAGAGGCCATGGAGCGTGTCCTTCAAGACCGTACGTTGTTTGGACAGTTAAAATTAGCCGCTGAAGAAAAAGCGAAAGCGAGTCGATGGGAATATGCCTTGGAAAAACTATAGTCTTATCTTTTCACTGCTGTTGACGGTTGTATCGACGAGTTCTGGGCTCGAGACCCTATCTCTTTTAGATGAAGGTCGTGCGCGGCTTCTTCTCGAAAAAAAGAATCCGATACAAGCGGATGTAAAGGGGCGTATTGCGGTTTCCTTTGATACGATGTTGGGGTTGTATGAAAGTCCGTCGATGTTGTTGCGGATTCAGCAGATTTATCGTGATTATGTGGTAGGGCCTGAAGGGGTAGAGTTTGAGGTGGTAGAGGTAAGGCCGAATTTCTATGCATATGTGAATCGGAATGAGGAGCGAACGATTATTGAAGAGTGTTGTCGCTTGAAACCGAATGAGGATCAATTTGATTTGGTTCTCTATACGGAGGGAAAACGGTTTTTTGGTGCGTATGAGGCGGTTATTCACGTGCAATTGGAGCGAGGGTTAAATCAGAGCCTCTATCAAGCGACCGTGTATGCGTATCCTCGGAATGGGCTAAGTCGATTTTTTGGTCGTTATTTGGGCTTAATAGAACGCTTTTTTAAGCAGAAAACCGCTGAAATGGAATCGCTTACGGTTGAGATAGCTCAGTACATGAGTTTTCCTGCAAAGAAAGAGAAGACAGCGGTTTTTGTGAATTGAGGAGATGCGTCTTGGCTTCGTTTGATAGATGCGTTGTTCTGTGAGCCCTTTCAGGATTTATGTTTGCGGTGGTTGCCTGTAATTTCGTTAAGCTCAGACCGATCTAGTTGTGGAGATATAGGGCGTGTATGTACGCTAAATGACTCTTTTTTTTTGGGATTGCATTTAGTGGTTAAACCGTGAGGATATCAGCCCTTCATATGAGTGGAATTAATCAGCGAAAAATCGACCACGTTAATTTGGTTGCGACACACGAGGAATTAGATCGTGAGCGTGGCTATTTTGATCGTATTCATCTGACGCACCGCGCCTTGCCGGAACAGAATTTAGCGGAGATTGATCCTTCCATAACATGGATGGGCAAAAAGCTCTCATTCCCCCTGTTGATATCTTCGATGACGGGGGGGTCGGATGTGGAGCTGATTCAATTAAACCGGACGCTTGCGCTAGCGGCGGAAGCTGAAGGGGTTGCTCTGGCGGTTGGTTCACAACGGATTATGTTGAATGAGGCGTCGGCGGAAGAGAGTTTTGCACTTCGGGAGTGTGCTCCGACCGCGCTGTTGTTAGGGAATATTGGTGCCGTTCAGTTGAATTATGGTGTGGGTGCGGCGGAGTGTCGTTCCATGATGGGCGTATTGGGTGCCGATGGATTATTTTTGCATTTAAATCCGCTTCAAGAAGCCGTACAGCCGGAAGGAGATACGCGGTTTGTTGGTTTGAGTGATCGAATTGCGGATTTGGTGAAGGAGCTTGATCAACCGGTTATTGTGAAAGAAGTGGGTTGTGGAATTTCTGAGGGCGATGCGCTCTTGTTGAAAAAAGCGGGCGTTCGGTATGTCGATGTGGCGGGTGCGGGTGGTACTTCATGGAGTTTGGTTGAAAGTAAGCGTAGTTCGGATGCATCTATCGGAGAGCTTTTTGGAGATTGGGGCATTCCGACGCCGGTTGCGTTGAGAATGATGAAGCCGTTTCGATCGGATTTTGATGTGATTGCTTCTGGGGGTATCCGAAATGGGCTCGATATGGCGAAGTGTGTCATTTTGGGTGCGTCTTTGTGTGGATTAGCGCGTCCGTTTTTGCAGCCAGGACTGGAGTCGGTGGAGGCGGTGCGAGCGGTGATTCAGCGATTGAAGCGCGAGTATGTTACGGCACTATTTTTATTGGGTGTGGAGAGCACGGAGGCGTTGATCGGTCGGGAGGCGTTGATTCGCGATGAAGATCGGGATTGATCAGTTGCATCTTTACAGTTCGCATTATTATGTGGATTTAAAAACGTTAGCCGTTGAACGCGGTGTGGATGTGGATAAATTTTATCGTGGAATCGGGCAAGAGCAGATGGCAGTGCCAGCACCGGATGAGGATGTGGTTACGTTGGGGGCGAATGCAGCGCAGGGATTGGCTGCTGGGGGTGATTTAGACGATGTTGAATTGCTTTTATTTGCGACGGAGAGTGGGATTGATCAGTCGAAGGCGGCAGGTGTATTCGTGCATCGATTGTTGGGCTTGTCGGAGCGCTGCCGAACCGTGGAGTTGAAGCAAGCGTGTTATAGTGGAACGGCGGCCGTGCAGTTGGCGGTGCAGTATGTGGCACGACATCCGGGAAAGAAGGCATTGGTTATTGCGGCTGATATTGCACGATATGAGCTTAATAGTCCGGGAGAAGCGACGCAGGGATGTGGAGCAGCAGCGTTGGTGATTGCTGCAAACCCCCGGCTGTTGTGTTTGGAAGAAGAGGCCGGGTTTTATACGGAAGATGTGATGGATTTTTGGCGTCCAAATTATCGGTCGGAAGCGTTGGTAGATGGAAAGTATTCGACGTTAGTTTATATCCGGGCGTTGGAGGCTTGTTGGAAGCAGTATGAGGCGCTGAGTGGTCGTTCGCTTTCGGACATTGATTCTTTTTGTTATCATATTCCCTTCACGAAAATGGCTGAGAAAGCGCATCGGAAGTTATGTCGGTCGGCTGGGGCAGCGTTGAGCGCGTCAGAGATGGCGGCTGCGTTGGATGATAGTTTAAAATACAGTCGTCGAATGGGAAATTGTTATACGGCTTCGATGTATGTGGGTTTAGCTTCTTTATTGGAGCAGTCGGGTCGGGATTTAACGGGTAAGCGGATTGGTTTGTTTAGTTATGGTTCGGGATGTGTGGGTGAATTTTTCTCAGGGATTGTTCAGCCGGGGTATCAAACGATGTTGCAGGGGGCTCTTCATCAAGAGATGTTGCGGGATCGAACGGAACTGAGTTATCAACAGTATGAAGATATTTTTAATTATCGCGTGCCGACGGACGGGGGAGTCTATACATTTCCAGAGTACCGTACGGGTCCGTATCGCTTAAAAGGGATAAATGGACATAAGCGCGAGTATGAATCATTGGTGGAGAGCGATGAAAGCGATAGCGCCGGGTAAAATAATTATAAGTGGTGAGCATGCGGTCGTGTATGGAGCACCTGCGGTGGGCATGGCCGTTGATCGGAATGCGGTTTTCCAGCTGAAACCGCAGGTGTCTGATGAGATTTCATTTGATCTGGAACATGCCGCTGCGAGTTCGTTTACGTTGTTGGCTCTGCGCGATTTAAAGAAACGTATCGAGCGAAAATACAGTCAGTTCCAGCAGGGAGAGCTTGGCATTCGGTATGTGTTGAGTGCCCCGGCTGATCTGTTTCGATTTGCGTTTATTCATGCCTTAGATGGATTGCATCGTACGTTAGACTCGGGATTGGTGATGAAATTGCGTTCGACGATTCCAGTGGGGTGTGGCATGGGATCCTCGGCGGCAACGGTGTTGAGTGAGATCCGAGCACTTGGGCATTATCTGCGGGTCGATTTTAAGCCGGACTGGTATTATGAGTATAGCTTGGAAGTGGAGCGGTTGCAGCATGGGTATCCGAGCGGAATTGATTCGTATATGGCACTGCATGGTGGATGTACGTATTTCAAAGAGGGTCAGGGTCAGAAAATCCCAATGCCATCGGTTAAAATGTTTTTGGTGGAGACGGGAATTCCTGAAAGTTCGACGGGGGTTTGTGTTGAGACGGTTCGAAAACAATTTGGTTCCAGTTCTATTTGGAGTGAGTTTGTGTCTGTAACGGAAGAGGTCCGAACGCATCTGGAAACGAATGAGCAATCTAAATTGTATGAGAGTATTCGTGCGAATCATCGGCTATTGGATCAGATTGGGGTGGTTCCAGGGCGAGTGAGTCAATTCATCCGTGAAGTTGAAGCCCGGGGGGGCGCTGCCAAAATTTGTGGAGCCGGAGCGGTAGAAGGTGAAGCAGCAGGTGTTTTGATCGTGTTGGCTGATGAGACGCCCACGGCGTTGTGCGAGAAATATGGCTATACGGTTTCGCCGTTGCGAGGGGATCCGTTGGGTACGCGGTTGGTATAAGTATGGGCTCAATTACGGTATCTGCTCCAGGAAGTTTAATGCTTTTGGGAGAGCATGCTGTTCTCCATGGATTTCGAAGTGTGGTGTGTGCAATTAATCGGCGTATGCAGATCACGTTGACGCCTCTACCGGAGGCGGTCATAGAAATTGAATCGGCCTTGGGTTCATATTCCGCGCCGTTGCATGAGTTGAGCGAAGATGATCAGTTTCGGTTTGTTCTAGCGGCGGTTGAATCGGTTCGGGCGGCTATAAAAACGGGTATTCGAATTGCGATCCAGGCTGAATTTGATGCGCATCTTGGATTTGGATCGTCGTCGGCTGTCACGGTAGGCGTGCATGCCGCATTGGTGTGCCATCTTACGGGGCATTTTCCGGAGGAGCGTGAATTATTCCAACTTGCTTTGAATACCGTTCATCGGGTTCAGGGGTGTGGATCCGGGGCGGATGTGGCAGCGGCGGTCTATGGTGGTGCGGTGGGTTATACAACCGATCCTTCGTTTGTTCCGGTTGCATGGGCGCATCCGATTACGGCGGTCTATTGTGGATATAAAAAGCCTACCCCAGAGGTGATTGAGTGGGTTGAAACCCGCTTTAAAAACGATCAAAAACAGCTCCAGCGCTTCTATGAGCAGATTCATCTTTGTGCGGAAAAAGGATTGAGAGCGCTTCTTAAAAAGGATGAAGAGACGTTGGTTCAAACCTTATCTGCACAGCAGCGGGTAATGAATAAAATGGGGCTAAGTTCTCCGGAAATTAATGAGATTGTGTGTGCGATGGAAGCCGATCCAAAGGTGCAGGGCATTAAGATTAGTGGATCTGGGCAAGGAGACTGCGTCATTGGTTTGGGTCGCCTTAGCGCGCCTATTGGATCGTATGAGATCCATGAATTGGACGTGGATCCTATGGGGTGCGTGCAGGTGGAAATAGCCGATCCAACAGCGGGGTAAATAGATTTGCAATTAACACCGCGAATACCATCGCTTCTGTGTAATAGGTTTCGGTTCGAATCCAACCGTTGGCGATTCCAATAATAACGCCGAAGAGGATTTTTCCTCGGATACTTTTGGGGGTTGAGTAAGGATCAGAAAAAAGAAAAAGCATGCTGAAGAGGCTGGATGCGGTGATGAGATTATAGAGGGGATTTAAGCCATATAATCCGTTGAAAATGGAGAAGGTGATCGCATAAGCCGCTACCGTGTATCGATTGCAGAGATTCTTCCAACTGAAGAAGAGGATCATGACCAGCAGGAGAAGCGGAAAATTGGAACCTGGGCTGCCGGGGACTAGGGTGTAGAAGTCCATCCAATTGCCTTGAATGGGCCCCCAAAGGAGCATGGAGAGATCGAGTTGGGCGCCTTCCGCCCGATAAAGCTCTTGAGGTGTGGCAGTGCTGAGCGTGTCGATGGAGGCAACGCCCCATGTGGTGCTTTCGGTGGGGAATAGCAGCATGAGTAGGAGGCGGGCTGCCAATGCACTGTTGAGTCGAACGCCGATGCGAGGAAAAAGGGGTTTAACGACCCAACTCGCAAAGAGCACACCGATGAGGAGCTGCCAGAAGGGCATCGTGTTAGGTAGGCTGCAGGTGAGCAGTCCGGCAGCAAAGGCGGAACCCAGTCCATACGCGCGAAGCGGTTTTTTTTGAAGGTATACAAGGGCACCTTCTGCGAGTGCACCCAGGGTCATTAAAAGGATTAATTTGCCGATAAAGAGCGGCGCATAATAGAGGCTGTAGAAGGTGGCGGTGAGAAGCAACGTGGAAAGAATAACATAAATTTTATGCGAGCCTTTCATGGGTTATTGAGCGATCCCTTGATTTTTTTTCTCTAATTCAAGAGCGGCGCGTCGTGCCATATAGTTGATATAATTGAGCGCTTTGGCTCCATAACGGGTTGCGCCTGATACGGTGTTCACGGCTCGTTTCCCGCTGTCGGGGTTAAAGGTGATCTCTTTGATAGGTTTAATAATCGATTCGACTTGGCGGCGGTTTTTTCCGTTTTTTATTTTTGAAATATCGGGAAAGGAGGCGGAGCGAAGAATAAATCCATCGTCGGTGATGTCTACGACAACGACGCCGGTAATAGGTTTAAACGATTCAATTTCTCGATACGCGACTGCACGAGTGGCGCGGCCGGTTGCATCGCAGCCGAGTTGCATGAATTCGATTAGGTCGGAAAAGGGCGCTTGCGGTTCAAGGGTTTGGTGATGTTGAAAGGTCTCTTCTAGGAACTCGGTCACTTCGGCAGGTTGTGCTGCAACGGTCAAGATGGTTGTGAGTATGAAGCCATATAGGATGATACAAGTTTGAATCTTCATCTCGTTTGTCTAAGGTCTTTTCGGTTTAGGTGCAAGCTTGAAGGGTTAGTTTTGCTTATCTATTCCCTAAAAGAGGATTTATTTAGTTATAAAAAAGCGTGGAGGGGCATTGACGGTTCACTATCCGACAGGTATTTTTCCCGCTGTTTTCTTGTATGAATCAACCCGAAAAAAGGAAAGGCGAACAATGGCAACTAAAGTAGGAATTAACGGTTTTGGACGAATTGGTCGGATGGTATTTCGTGCGGCAGCGACTCGTGATGATATTGAAATTGTAGGGATTAACGATCTTTTGGACGTCGATTATTTGGCATACATGCTCAAATATGACTCGGTTCATGGGCGTTTTGATGGTTCTGTGGAAGTGCAGGACGGGGCGTTAATTGTGAATGGATCTAACATTCGTATTACAGCTGAAAGAGATCCAGCTAATTTGGCATGGGGAGATGTCGATGCGGAAGTGGTGATTGAGTCTACTGGATTTTTCCTGACGGATGAAACTGCTCGTAAGCACATTGAAGCGGGTGCGAAGAAAGTGGTTCTTTCAGCTCCTTCGAAAGATGCAACACCGATGTTTGTATGTGGTGTAAATACAGATGCGTATGCGGGAGAGGATATTGTTTCTAACGCTTCTTGTACAACCAACTGCTTGGCTCCGATTGCAAAAGTTCTGAACGATACCTTCGGTATTGATAAAGGTTTAATGACAACAGTTCATGCCGCAACAGCGACTCAGAAGACCGTCGATGGTCCTTCGATGAAAGATTGGCGAGGCGGTCGTGGTATTCTTGAGAATATTATTCCTTCATCAACGGGTGCGGCGAAAGCGGTAGGCAAAGTGATTCCTGAGCTAAACGGGAAGCTGACGGGCATGGCGTTCCGTGTGCCTACGTCGGATGTGTCAGTTGTTGATTTGACGGTTTGTCTCAAAAATGAAGCTTCCTACGAAGCGATTTGTGCAGCGATGAAGGAAGCGTCTGAAGGCAGCTTAAAAGGAATTTTGGGCTACACAGACGAGCCGTTGGTTGCTACGGATTTCCGTGATGAAGTTTGCACCTCGGTATTCGATGCGAATGCGGGGATTCAGTTGGATGGAACTTTTGTGAAGGTAGTCTCTTGGTATGATAACGAGTGGGGCTATTCGTGCAAAGTGTTGGATCTGGTGAACGTAATCACTGGCTAAGGGATCCCTTGGATAAGAAAGCGCTCCTTTTGAGGGAGCGCTTTTTTTTGGTTTTTAAACGGAGATAGGAAAGATGAACAAGCTTGCGTTAAATGAATTGGATGTAAAAGGGAAGCGCGTGTTGATGCGTGTTGATTTTAATGTGCCTGTGAAAGCGGGTGTTGTGGGAGATGATACGCGGATTGTGGCGGCCTTGCCTTCCATCCAGCATGTGCTTGATCAAGGAGGATCGTTGGTTCTGATGAGCCACTGCGGTCGTCCGAAAGGGGAGAAAAATATGGAATTCACCCTCAAGCCAGCGGTGGATCGATTGGCTGAATTAGTCGATGCGAATGTCACCCTTGCTCCCGATGTGATTGGGGATGAAGTACACTCCTTGGTGGAGGCATTGCAGCCGGGTGAAATTTTGGTTTTGGAGAACGTGCGCTTCTACAAAGAAGAAGAGGGCAAGGGATGTACGGAAGAAGAGCAGGAAACATTTGCGAAGACACTGGCATCGTATGGAGATGTCTATGTTTCCGATGCGTTCGGAACGGCACATCGAGCCCATGCTTCGATGGCGGTGATCACGAAATATATGGATACGTGTGCAGCGGGATTCTTATTAGAAAAAGAGATCGCGTATTTGGGCAAAGTATTGGAAGCCCCGGCGCAACCGTTTGTGGCGATTATTGGGGGAGCCAAAATTTCCGGTAAAATCGATGTGATTGTGAACCTGATGGATAAATGCCAAACCATTTTGATTGGGGGAGGTATGGCGTATACGTTTTATGCGGCACAAGGTCTTCAGATTGGGGATTCTTTATTGGAAGCCGATAAGGTTGAGCTGGCGCGTGAGATTTTACACCAAGCGAAAGAGAAGGGCGTTAACTTACTCTTGCCTGTTGACCATATTGTAGCGGATGCCTTTTCAGCAGAGGCTCAGACGAAAGAGATTGAGGGTGAAATTGAAGCGGGTTGGATGGCGCTTGATATTGGACCCAAAACGGCCGCGTTATATAGTGAGGCCGTAGCAACGGCTAAAACCGTTGTTTGGAATGGGCCGATGGGTTGTTTTGAAATGGCGCCATTTGCAAATGGAACCAACTCTGTTTGCGCTGCCGTGGCTGCTAGCGATAGTGTCAGTATTATTGGCGGAGGTGATAGTGTGGCGGCTGTGAAGGCGGCAGGCGTCGCTGATCAGATGAGCCATGTTTCGACGGGTGGCGGTGCCTCGTTGGAGTTCATGGAAGGCAAACAGTTGCCGGGTATTGTGGCTCTTACGGACGCGTAGAGCATCTGCCAGTAGATAAGAAGCGCATCTCGATGGGGGTGCGCTTTTTTTATTTAGAACGAGAGACTTACTTTTCCAGATACTAGATGCTCTTGGTAGCTTTCACCGGTTGTTAGATCATAATCCAACTGAAATTTAGTTGCATAAAAATGCCAACTCCAAAAGTCGAGACCAACTCCCATTTTGAAAAGGCTTTCTTCTCTGGAGCGAATGCTTAGCGTGTCCGAACCGAGTGCACTTGTATACCGCATATCATCTAGATCTGGGTTTAATTCGCGTAGCCAATGGAATCGAAGTTCAGGGATTACTGCGAGGCCTCGGTTAAACCAATCGATTTGGTTTTTTGTTGAGAGGGTCGCCCCGAGACTGAGCAATTGTGAATCGGCTGAATAGGAAGCAATTTGCTTGGTATCACCTGCGTAGACGCCACTGCGCTGATAGGCATCTTGATCGTAGGTTGATATAAGGAGGGAAGCTTCGGGGGTCATTTTAAACTGGTTGTTTAGATGAATGGATCGTCCTGCTCCAACATAGAAGCTGTTGAGGGTGGCTGAGTAAGATTCTTTTACATTTGATAGGATTCGATTGTTTACGTCGTGATCCATATCCGCTTGCGTGTAGGCAAAATCGAAATAACTTTTTTCACTCCCGATAGAGGCATAAACGCCTATTTGGGTAGAATCGATAGAACTTCCGTAGGTGGTTCCTCCGTCGATTTGACTGGATGCAGCTCCAGCTGATAGACCAATCAGCAGACTGCCATATCGTTTGTCGAGGCCGATGACGGTACCCGATGTATCTGCATCGTATCCGGCAAATAAGCTGGTTTCATCGCGGCTTGAAGAAGCTTGATAGCCACGAATCCATCCTTGCATTTGGGTATTTGGTTGAGAGGGTCCTGCAACGCCTGCGGGGAGTCGAAGTTGTTTCGTTGTGCTTGCGAAGCCACTTTTTGCCCGCACTTCATTGCTACGCTGAGCAATCACATTCGCCACTTGTTGCTGGGTTTGCATGCTGATATCTGCATTGTCAGAGGTTTGTGTTTCTGTGAATCGAATCAGTTTCGTTCCGTTCGCTGCTGATAAACTGTTGAGCTGAGAAAAGAGGGCGTTATTGGTACGAACCTGTTCGTTTAGATTTGAAGAAATGTTGGATACATATCCATTCAGTGGTTGGTATTGATAACTAACTTGATAGGTATTGGTATTCAGCTCAGCAGAGGTTAACCAGCCAAAATCGGCCTCGATTTTTTCCACTCCGTTGACACTGTTTGCGGTGAGGAAGTCAAGGGTTCCCGAAGAGGTAATGGCTTTCCCTTGCACGATTACCTTTGCACCGGTTGCACTGAGGTCTAAATCACCGGTGAGGGTAATAGCGCCATTTGCAGTCCCATTATAGGCAACCGAAAGAGTGGCGTTCTCTTTCAACGTTAAATCGGTTGCAGTTATACTTCCGTAATGAGCCGCCACTTGGCTACCAGCGGAGAAGGTGCCTCCTTGCGATAGATTCAGTGTCGCATTGGTTGAATCGAGTTGTATACGTGCGTTAGGAGCTGAAACAAATGCACTACTTAATAGATTAAAATCACCCGATTGAATTTGAACAGAATCTAAACTACGCCCATCATCTACGGCAGACAACGTGGCGTTTACGATACCTGATTCAAGAATGAATGAGCCGCGAATCGTAGGGTTATTTGAGATGGTTAAAGCGGTAGTACCTGTTTCAAAGTGGACGTTTCCGTTCACCGTTCCGCCCCCTAGGGATAGATCGGTCGTATCGGTCACTAATAGATCCCCATTCAATTGGGCTGTGCCTTGGATGCTGACGGTTCCGGCATCATCGAGCCAAACCGCCACGTGGCTAAAGGTGGTTTCTTGTTGTCCCACGAGGTTGCCGTCGAATCCACTTTCAAATGTGCCACCGTTCAGCGTTGCATTGGCGGAGATATAGGCACCTAACCCGGCACGAGCGGTTGAGGTGGATCCCGACTGATTTTGAATATTGGCAACGCCTCCATTCCCCCCACCAAATAGACCGCCGTTAATGGTCAGTGTTCCTGCGGTTTGGTGAATCGCATCTCCCCCGCTTGCATCAATGGATCCGTTGTTGATGCCACCAAGTCCCCCGTTGCCTCCATAGAAAGAGCCATCTTGGATTGCGCTCGTTCCCGCGCTTTGGAAGGCATCGCCGCCGCTCATGGTGAGTTGCGTTTGATTGGTTCCAGAGAGCGCAAAAGAGCCTGCCTGCCCCCCGATAAATGTACCGGATTGAACGGAGAGGGTTCCGCTGAGGGCCCGACCCCCATTCATATCGATGCTATTGGGATTGGATCCTGTGGTGATGAGAGTGGCACTGCCTCCATTACCAGCTTGAACAATTGTACTTGAAATCGTTCCTTGCACACTACTTGAATTATTCAAGCCTGCGCCGCCATTCAGTGTTAAATTAGCGGCTCCCGAAGTAAAGCTGATGCCTTCTGCGGCATTTCCTGCTGTGAGTTGTCCATTGATAATAGATCCACCTCCCATGGCACCATCATACGCACTCCCCCCGCTCAGTAGGACGGTATGAGTTCCTGAAGAGGCATCATTTAGCGTCATTTCACCCGCATGCCCGCCCGTGAGGGTTATATCTTTTAAAACCCCGTTCCCAGAGCCTCCGTCGATGGCAGTTCCGCCATTACCAGTGAAGTCAAAGCCCCAATCTTCGTTGTCACTCACTCCGGTTAAGAAGAGGGACCCTCCGTCTGTGCCGCTTATCACGCCATTCTGGATGTTAATATTGGCTGATCCAGTCACATCCATTCCGTCGCCACCATTGGCCGAGCCATCAAAGTCGGCGGTATCGCGAGTGAATGCGATCCGATAGGAGCCTGCAATTCCACCCTCTGCAAATAGGTTGGTGGCAAGAATGGTAGTGGTTCCAGCCACAACTAAAGCGGAACCCGCTGAAGGACCAGCGGTTCGAGCGGCGAGTGAATTTTCCTGACCATTGCCTCCCGTTAGCTTATTGGCAGTCGGATTGTTTTGATAATCAAAAACAGCTAGAGCGACATTGTTTAAATGAAGACCCGAGCCTCCATCGTTATTGATCCATGCATTCACGTTATCGGGGCCAATGAAAGAAGCGGCATTCACATAGAGCGATGTCGTATTCGAAATAAAGACGGCACTGCTCCGGTCCGCATTAGCATCCAATCTTGTACCATCATATGTACCGTTCCAGAGTTCCACACGGCCGGCTGTGGTTGAGGTTAGAGCCGTGCCAAAGTTGATGTTTTTAATCTCGGAGCCACTTTTTGCGAAAATCCGCAGTTCACCTGAACCTGTATAATTAATCAATGGACTTGATGCATTTCGGGTCACGGTTTTTTCAACATAGATGTCTGTGTTTGCATTTGCGGTAACGGATAAATGACCACTTCCTCCCGGCGTAATATAGTTGGTGGCATTTGCCCAGCCTGGATAATTTGTGATGTTAAAGTTGGGATCTACCTGAGTTAAATACGCTTCATCAACCCACGAAATTTCATTTGAAGAATTTCCGTTCACTAGGGTTCCCATGGGCCATAAGGTCCAGTCTACACTCGGGTCATAGGTACCATCCGGTATGAGGGCAAAAAATCCACCGCTCTGAGAATCATTATTAATTTCGTTTTGTGCCTGTGCGTTATTCCAGACAAAACAGGAGATTACAACTAAGCTCCAATATATACCGATCTTCTTCCGCATCACAACCCAACCCCTTTTCTACATGGCTATCTGTGCCAAGAGTTCATGTCTCCCTGAGCCGACTTCATTAGAAGGAGCGAGATAGAATCTCAGTACATAGCCTAATAAGCTAAATTATGTGTTTCGGTGTATCAATATAATTAAGAGTTATACTTACAGTATTTAAATCTTTAAAGAGTATTACTAGGAAGGCGAAAAGAAGCGATAAAACGGGTGTAAAAAGTTTAGAATTGGAAGGTTACCTTGCCGCTAAAGACCTGTTCGGAAAAGTCTTCTGCCAAGGTGTGATCGTAGTCGAATTCAAATTTGGTTGAATAGGAGTGCCAACTCCAAAAGTCGATCCCTATTCCGAAGGTGAATAGGTTCTCTTATAACGGGTTAAAAAAATTAGTTATAAATATTAATATTCAATAAATAAAATACAAATAATTTAATATAGTAACTTTAAAAAAAGGGGTTTGTTTCGGTTGGGATGGTGTTGGTTCGTGTGTGGGGGGAGGTCTTGGTTGAGAGTGTTGAAAGGGGATGCTTGTCATTGGGGTCGAATAGGGCTATGTTCGGCGTTTTTTACGGAGCAAATAAGGCATGTTTAAAGAAGTTTCAAGCCGAGTAGATTTTCCCCAGATGGAGGAGACGGTGCTACGCCAATGGGCGGATGAGCAGACGTTTCAGGCATCGTTGGCACACCGTGCGGATGCTCCGGAGTATCTTTTTTATGATGGACCTCCCTTTGCAACGGGGCTGCCTCATTATGGGCATTTGTTGGCGGGAACGATCAAAGATATTATTCCGCGGTATCAAACGATGCGTGGCAATCGGGTGGAGCGTCGGTTCGGTTGGGATTGTCATGGGCTTCCGATTGAGGCGTTGGCGCAGGAGGCGTTAGGGCTTGCGGGAGCGCCGGCGATTAAAGAGGCGGGGATTGATACGTTCAATGAGCAGTGTCGTTCGATGGTTTCCACCTATGTTTCGGAGTGGGAGAAGACGGTCACGCGTATGGGACGCTGGGTGGATTTTGAGAATGATTATAAGACGATGGATCGTCCGTTCATGGAGTCGATCTGGTGGGTTTTTTCTCAGTTGTGGGAGCAGGGTCGGATTTATCGGGCGCATCGAATCATGCCGTATAGTTGGAAGCTCAACACGCCGTTGTCGAATTTTGAAGCCGGTCGGAATTATCAGGATGTGCAGGATCCAGCGATTACGGTGCAGGTGAAGTTGCTTGATTTTGAGTGGGAGGCTTCGGCGTTGATCTGGACGACAACTCCTTGGACGTTGCCTTCGAATTTGGCGATTTGTGCCGGTCCGGATATTGAATATAGTGCGGTGCGGGATGGGGCGAGTGGATCCGTCTATCTTTTGGCGTCGGCACGTTTGGCGGCTTATTATAAGGATGCGAGCGAGTATGAGGTTCTCAAAACCTATACGGGTGCGGAGTTGGCCGGAGTGCGGTATGAGTCGATTTTTTCTGACTTTTCGGATCATCCGGGTGCGTTTCAGATTTTGACGGATCCGTTTGTGTCGACCGAGGATGGAACGGGTATCGTCCACATGGCACCTGCGTATGGCGAGGATGACTATCGGATTTGTCGGGCAGCGGGGATTGAGTTGGTGGATCCGTTGGATGAAGATTGTGTCTTTACCGATCAGGTGCCTGCGTATGCGGGGCAGTTTTGTAAGGATGCGGACAAGGCGATTATCCGCGCGCTAAAAGAGCAAGGGAAGCTGATCCATCAGTCGACGATTCAGCATAGCTATCCTTTCTGTGAGCGAACCGATACGCCGTTAATTTATCGAGCGATTGATGCGTGGTATGTGCGGGTAGAAGATCTACGGGATCGGATGTTGAAGCACAACGAGCAGATTCATTGGACCCCCGCCCACGTGGGGGAAAAGCGTTTTGCTAATTGGCTCGCCGATGCAAAAGATTGGAACATTAGCCGGAACCGATTCTGGGGTTCGTGCATTCCGGTTTGGGTGAATGTGGATGATGCGGAAGATATGATCTGTATTCGCTCGGTGGAGGAGTTAGAGCAGCTCTCGGGGGAGAAGGTCGAGGATCTGCATAAGCATTATGTGGATGAAATTGTGATTGAGCGAGAGGGTAAAACGTATCGCCGGACGCCTGAGGTATTGGATTGCTGGTTTGAGTCGGGTTCAATGCCGTATGCGCAAAATCACTATCCGTTTGAGAATAAAGCCTCATTTGAGGCAAATTTCCCGGCAGACTTCATTGCGGAAGGGCTCGACCAAACGCGGGGTTGGTTCTATACGTTGACGGTTCTCTCAACCGCCTTATTTGACACGCCTGCTTTCAAGAATGTGGTCGTAAATGGGTTGGTACTTGCCGAAGATGGTTTGAAAATGAGCAAGCGGTTGAAAAACTACCCTGACCCGTTGCATGTGATTCATGAGTATGGGGCAGATGCACTCCGTCTTTATCTGATTCATTCACCGGTCGTGCGGGCTGAATCGCTGCGCTTTTCAGAAGAGGGCGTCAAACATGCGTTGCGGCATCTGCTGTTACCATGGTGGAATGCGTATAGCTTTTTTGTTACCTATGCGAATATTGATGGTTGGAGTCCGGATCAGGCGGTTCTCCAGCGCGAGAACCGGTTAGACCGCTGGATTCAAAGTTCGTTGGCCCGACTGGAGCAGGAAGTTTCGGCAGCGATGGATCGGTATGATCTACAAGCATCGGTGCGACCGTTTGTGGCGTTTATTGAGGATTTAACCAATTGGTATATTCGGCGGTCGCGGCGGCGTTTTTGGAAGACGGATGACGATGAGGATAAAGCGCAGGCGTATGCAACGCTCTATGAGACGTTGATTGGCTTGTGTAAAATTGCAGCCCCCTTCACGCCCTTTATTGCAGAGTCGATTTATCGAAATCTACGAACGGATACCATGCCTACCTCGGTACATCTCTGTGATTTTCCGACGGCCGCAGATGCACAGCGCGACGAAGTACTTGAAGCCCAGATGGCGGTTGTGATGAGTGCGGTGGAGCAGGGGCGTACGTTACGGACGGAATATAAACTAAAGAATCGTCAGCCGCTCTCTCGTTTGTTCGTGGTATGCGATGATGAGCGCTTACTCGGCACGATACAGGCGTTGGAAGGGTTGATTGCCGATGAGCTGAATGTGCGAACCGTGGAGTTCTCTACGGACTCGTCTGCGTTGGCCACGACGCAAGCAAAGCCGAACTTTAAAAAGCTTGGGCCCAAATTGGGTCCATTGATGAAACAAGCAACCGGATTGATTGCGGGTTTAAACGATGAGCAAATTGCTCAGATCATCGGCGGTGCTTCAGTTGAGGTTTCTCTTGAAGGTCGGGCGATTGAGCTAACGGCGGAAGATATAGAAATTGTGCGTCAACCCAAAGAGGGGTTGGCTGTGAGCACAGAAGGATCGCTCGTGGTAGGCTTAGATACGGCATTGAATGCGGATCTTATCCAAGAGGGATTGGCCCGGGAATTTGTGAACAAAGTGCAGAGCTTGCGTAAAGAGATGGATTTAGAAGTAACACAGCGGATTGAAATTCGGTTTTATTCGGATGAAGAAGTGAAGGCGGCGGTCGAAGCGCATCGGGCTTATATTCAGAGTGAAACACTAGCGTTAAGCAGTGTTTTGGTTGAATTATCCGATACGGTAGAGGATCGTCCCTTGAACGGGCATCCATTCCGTGTAGAACTAAAGCCTGTATCATCCGATAAATAAGTGCATTGACACAACCGGAAGTGGATGATAAACACGCAACCCTCAAATTTGAGATAGCAGTTGCTCGAAGACGAAAGAGATAGAAAATGGCAGCGAAAAAAACGAGTTCAAAAAAAGCACCCGCGAAAAAGAAAGCCGTAGCGAAGAAAGCCCCTGCGAAAAAGAAAGTAGCGGCGAAGAAAGCTCCTGCAAAGAAAGCCGCAGCGAAGAAAGCAGCGGCAAAGAAAGCTCCTGCAAAGAAAGCAGCGGCGAAGAAAGCTCCTGCAAAGAAAGCTCCTGCAAAGAAAGCCGCAGCGAAGAAAGCAGCGGCAAAGAAAGCTCCTG
>CAJYAJ010000024.1 GCA_913065005.1 uncultured Verrucomicrobiota bacterium
ATGAGTAGGGGGGCGGCTTATTTATCGGGGAGGGGGGGGAATGGAAGTTGGCTGGAACCATGCTCTATTTAAATGGAAACGATCCTTCTTATACCGGTGTGATAGCGGCAGAGACGGCGATGTATGAAGAGTAGGTGCAAAGTGTGATTCCGGAGCCTTCGAGTTCGTTGTTTATGGGATTGATGTTTTTGCTCTATGGATGGAAACGGCGGTTCTTTGGATAAGGAATGAGAAGGCTTTTTTGAGCGGGTAGAAAACCTCGACTTTTTGATCAAAATTGAACATTCTTTATAGCATGCGTATATATGTTTTTATGCTCTTGCTGTGCCTATCCGGTGTTCGTTCGGTGGATGCCATCGCGGTTGCAGATCTTGTTGTGGCAGAGAGCTCTCCAACTCAGGTGACTGCGTATGCTGATTTTGATTGGGACTTTGTCTATAATTATAAAGGATCTTCGGCGGTGGCGGTGGATGATTATTGGTTAATAACGGCTGCGCATGTGGCAGATGATGGGGGAAGCGGGGCGTTGACGATTCACGGCGAAGTCTACACACAGATGCAACGAGTCTATCATCCAACAGCCGACTTGGCATTGGTTCGTTATGATAAAGCATTGCCTGGTTTTTATCCGCGCGCAACACAAACGCCGCTGGGTTCAGAGGTGGTTTTGGTTGGCTTTGGGCGTGCAGGTGATGTGGTTTCAACCCGATTTCAGGCTTATTTCACGGAAACGGAAACGACTCATTCTACCAAGCGATGGGGGACAAATCGAATTGATCAGAATGTGACCTACAATACGACGCTTCCGATTGTGGCAACGAGTCAGGGGTTTCAAATATCGATTTCACGGGATCGCTCGAATGAGAACCCGACCGATTATGAAGCGGGTTGTAATGTGTACGATTCCGGGTGTGGGCTTTTTCTAAACGAGGGGGGGGTGTGGAAGTTAGCAGGTCATATGATTGTTCGCGAAGGCACCTCAGCGACTGAATTTATCAACAATGGGGCGGTTTCATTGGCTTTTTATTCAAATTGGATTGATGATGTGCTGACTAATACGGATTCGGATGAGGATGGATTGCCAGACCATTTTGAGGCGAGTTATGGAGGAGGATCGGATATGACTGCTTCTGAAGATTGGGATGGAGATGGCCAGAGTAATTTGCAGGAGTGGTTGGCGGATACGATCCCAACCGATGGGGCATCGGTCTTTGAGCTGTTGTCAGATTCTACTCCATCGGTTTTGCATTTTTCTAGTTCGGCGAGTCGGGAGTATCAGGTGCAGTTTCGAACCAACTTGGTTTCGGGAAGTTGGATCGAGACGAACGCGTGGAGTTTGGGTGACGCGGGAAGTAGTATTCGCTCCGGTGCAACCAATGATTCGATTCGATTTAATCGGATGGGCGTCCGTATTCCTTAGCTTTGAATGGGCCAATGGTCGGCGTTTTGCATGATGGTTTCAAGGCAGTGAATGCCTTCTGGGCTGTGGTTTAAGCAGGGGATCATGCGGTAGGATTCGCCTCCGGCTTCCATGAAGATTTCTCTACCTTCCTCTTCAATCTCTTCGAGGGTTTCTAGGCAGTCGCAGAAGAAGGCAGGGCAGAGGACGGCGAGGCGTTTGATCCCTTCGCCAGGCATGGCTCGCAGGGTCTTATCGGTATAAGGTTTGAGCCATTCATTGAATTTATTGGCACCAAGGCGAGATTGGAAGGTAACGCGCCAGCGGTCGTCGGGAAGTCCAGCGGCTTGAACAATGGCCTGCGTGGTTGCAAAACATTGTTGGCGGTAGCAGACGGCATGGGCATCGGGGTTGGGAACATTGCAGCAGTCGTTACATTTCATGCAGTGTTTGCCGGTGGGATCGGCCTTGCGTAGATGCCGTTCGGGTATGCCGTGATAGCTGAAGAGAATATGTTCATCGCTCTCTTTCAGTTTTTCGGCAATGGGTTCGATGTAGGTCGGGTGGGTATGGTAGGGCGGTGCCATGCGAATAACGACATCGCTCTTCCGTTGTTGAACCATTTTTTGGAGCCAGCCGATGCAGGAGCCTACGGTTGCCATGGCGTATTGAGGAAACAGGGGAAGAAGGCAGATTTCTTCGACGTCTTGTTCGAGTAAGGTATCGAGGGCATCGGGTAGCGATGGGTTTCCGTAGGCCATGGCGAGTTCAACGGGTTCGTTGAAGCGAGGTTGGAGTGCGGTAGTCAGTTCTTGGCAGAAGTGGATGAGGGGTGAGCCATTTTCGGTCCAAATGGATTGATAGGCTTCGGCTGATTTTTTGGGACGGGTGTTGAGAATAATGCCATGCACTAACAGGGCGCGTGCAGGCCAAGGAAGATCTATGACATACGGATCCATGAGAAATTGCCCAAGATAACGTTTCACATCTGCGACTTCAGGTGAGTCGGGTGAACCGGTGTTCATTAATAAGTATCCGCGTTTCATAGGTTGTTCTCCTCATCTAAAGTCGGGGTGGCACCGGATTCCTTTCCGGTAGATTGGTTTTCAATAATGCGTTCGGCTGCGTTACGTCCGGATAGGATGGCGTTTGTAATTGAGATGCCATCGCGATAGTTGCCTGCAAAATAGAGGCCGAGATGGGTGGCTTCGAGGAGTGTAAGTTGATGGTGTACGGGTTCAATCTCTGCGGTGTATTGAGGAATGGCATCTACCCAACGATGGGTTGAGATATGGTGCGGGGCGCCTTGGAGTCCGAGCAGTTCTTGGAGATCTTTTTCTACGTGTGGAAGCAGTTGATCCCTTGGAAGTAGAGCACGATCAGGATCTCGGTCGCCGCCGATGAAGACGGTTAGAAGGATTTTGTTTTCTGGGGCGCGATTGGGAAAGATGGAGCTGGGGAAGAGGACGCCGAGGATGAAGCGGTTTTCGCAAGCGGGAATCAGCATGCCAAAGCCGTTGAGAGGGTGGGTGAGCTGGTTGCGGTCGTAGAGCAGTGAGAGGCTGGTTACAGCCGGATAGCGTATGGCATCAAAAAAGGTGAGGTCGAATGGGGTGACTAGTTGTGATTGGGCATGTGTGGGAAGGGTGAGTAGTAGGTCGCTGAAGACTTCGTCGGCGATCTTCCATTCGCCGGAAGAGAGTGCCTCGATATCTTCAATCGGATGATGAGTCTTGATAGCATCCGATCCAATTTTTTCAGCGAGGCGGTTGGGCAAGGTTTGCATGCCTTCTTTAAAGGTGTAGATGGTTCGCGGGGATCGGGGTTTACCTGATGCGCGTTGTTTTTTTGAGCGGTGCATCATGGCTCTAAGGAGCGAACCATGTTCTCTCTCCATTTCGATCAGCGTCGGAAAGGCGGCAGCAGCTGAGAGGCGGTCGGGATCGCCGGCATAGATGCCGCTGACAAATGGATTTAACGCATAGGTGAGTGGTTCACTTCCGAGTCGACGCTCTGTAAATGCAGCAAGTGTTTCGCCGGGGGCGGATTGCGAGCGAATAAAGGGCTCTTTGAGTAAGCGCCATTTTGCCGGAGTGCTGAAGAGGGGCGTGGTTATAAATTCTGCGAATGAGCGAGGCAGTGCGATGGGTTGCCCGTCACGCACGATAAATCGGTTGGACGCATGCGCATCGGCGGGACAAACTTCAGTGGCTAGGTCGAGCTCGTTGATCAGGCGGTCGAGTTCGGGATGCGGCCCACTGAGGGAGTTGGGTCCGGCTTCAATCAGGCAGCCCGCTTCGTGTAGGGTTCGGATGGCACCTCCGCATTGGTCGGTGGCTTCAAATAGGATGAAGGGGATTTTTTTCTTTTTTAATTCCCAGGCGGCGCTCAGCCCACTGATGCCTCCTCCTATAATCGCGACTCGCTTCATGCTTCTTTTGTACCCTTCAACGTCGTTGTGAAAAATATTTTTCTGTCGGAAGAACCAGATGCCCTTCCGTTGGATTTCCAAATGAGATCGTTGAATAGGTGCGTGTAGCGTCGGCGGTGAGAGCGCAGAGTGCGGCGTCGATCAAGTCCGGTGAAGGGAGTGTATGGGTGGGTATGCCGACGGCTTTGAGTGCGTGCAGGCGCTGCTCTTGTTTGGATCCTTCTCCGTTGAAGTCGAGGATGATTTGTGCAATTCCGTGAGGATAGGTTTCGATGGGTTCCATCTCTGTTTCTCGGAAAGCGTTGTAGAGTTTTTCGCCGTTAAAAACCCAGTCATAGAAAGAACTTTGTTTGGCGCGGTCGCGGGTGGGGGTGCAAAAGCAGGGGATGCGGGTTTGCTGATACTCTAAGATGCGTTCTGCTTCCCGAGAGCCTCCGTCTTGGCTCCATCCACAAGGGGCATCAATGGCGACGGCGACTGGGTTCAAGGTTTGAACCCATGTACAGATCGTTGTTGGGTTGGTATGTTGAAAGGTAGCTTCTAGATTACCACTCGATAAATGAACCGCATGGTAGCCTTTGCGGAAGCCGCCGACATCGATACCGACCACGTTAGCCATGATAGGTTTGAACGGTCTGAGCAATCGCGGCGATGGTTTCGATGTATGCATTTGGTGGAACTCCATGACCCAAATTAAAGATGAACCCATTTCGGTCTCGCATACCATCGAGAAGACGTTGGGTCTGTTCAATGGCCACGGATGGGGATGCGGTCAGTAAGGCAGGGTCTAAGTTGCCTTGTAGTGCGAGGGTGGAGGGCAGTTGTTTGCTCAGTGTAGGAAGGTCTATATTCCAGTCGATACTAAGTGCATTGGCTCCCGTTTGAATCAGCTGTTCCCAATTCTGATGAACCCCGCGCCCAAAAACGGTAACCGGAACGCGTTGACCAAGGGCGGTAATGATCTGTTGCATCCACCGCCCGCTGAATCGCCAATAAGCTGCTTGAGCCAAGGTGCCTCCTTGGCTATCGAACAACTGGAGTGCATCCGCACCCGCGTCGATCTGTGCGTTTAAATAGTCGATAGTGGCAAGAGTGATTTTTTCAAGGAGCGCTTCGAAGAGAGCGGGTTGTTCATGAATGAGAGCCCGAGAGCGGAGGTTATCTCGCGAGCTACCGCCTTCTACCATGAAAGAGGCTAACGTCCAGGGAGAGCCGGCGAACCCGATAATGGCACATTGATTTTCCACCTCGTTGCGCACCAGTTCAATTGCGGCAGGTGTATAGGCAATTTTGTTGGCGGCTCCTTCGGCGGTCAGTTTTTCTATATCGGCACGGCTTTGAAGTTGAAAGTCTACTTTGACGCCACCTTGCTCCATCAATTGGTAGGGCACACCCATTGCTTCAGCAATGACTAAAATATCCGAAAAAATAACGGCGGCATCGTATTGAAAGCGGCGAATAGGCTGCAAGGTTACTTCCGCGGCAACCTCGGGATTTTGAACGAGGTCGGTAAATCGTTTTCCTTCTTTTAGAGCGAGATATTCGGGCAATGAACGTCCGGCTTGGCGCATCATCCAGATCGGTGGACGGTCACAGGACCGGCAGTGAAGCGCGTTTAGAAATCGTTTTCTTCCATCATAAGTCGTTGTATGGGTCATAGTCTTGCTTTATGCCATAGCCTTTTGCGTAGATCAATGCTTTGCAATACGTCTTTTGATTCAAAATTGTTTGTGATAATTTTGAATATAACATTTATGTTAACATAAAGCCGATTGGATTCATCCTACATGCTTATATTATCTGAATTTGAGGGTTTGGCACTTTAGTTGCATATCTCATTCTAATTAATCTATTATAAATTTTTAACATGACGCTGTTTTACAAGAAGTACTCCGCGTTTAAATAAAAAAAAATTTATAGAGGATGAAGAACACAATAGAGGATCGTATTTAATCGGAGTAAAAATCTTTGTTGCCGAGCTAAAGAAAAATGATGAAATGTTAGCAGACATACAAGGTGTTGTTGTTGATTAAATTGACCCACATTATGTTGTGTTTTAGACGTAAAATTTAAGGATAAAGTGATTTGACAAAGGTGTCGTTGATCGGCACATTTCACCCATCCTCGAGGAACTTTAAGTTTAAGGCGATCTTAAATTTGAAGTTGGAAATTAAAAACAAGTAGAAGGAGTAAAAATGAAAAAAGTAATTGCTACTACTATGGCGGCCTTTTTGGTTGCCCAAGTTGCTTCAGCAGTAAGTGCATCGGTTGATATCGCATCTGCGTATGTTTTCCGTGGTACAACATTCAATGACGGGCTCGTAGTACAGCCTGGTATCGAAGGTGAAGTTGCAGGTCTCACAGTTGGCGCTTGGGCTAACGTTGACATCAATGATGTTGGTGGTGATGACCAGGTTTCTGAAATCGATCTATACATTGGTAAAGATCTAGGTTCAGTTGCGGGTTGGGACGTATCTGCAGGTTACTGTGAATACACGTATCCTGGTGCAGCAGGTAACGGAGAGTCTGAGTTAAGTCTTTCTGCTTCAGGTGCAATGGGCGGAGTTGACCTTTCAATTGGCGCATTCGCTAACGTTGCTGAGTCAGCGACACCAAACTACTATGAAGTATCAACAGGCGGTTCAACTGCTCTTGCTGGTATTGCATTAGATTATGGTATTGCAGCAGGTTATTTCGATACTGAAGCTTCTGACACCACAGGTTTCGGATATGCAGCTTACTCTGTATCTTATGATACAGGCGGAGGCTCTTTGTCTGTGACATATGTTGACGAACTTGATGATGATGTTGTTGATGTAACTGAATCAGTTGTATTCGCATATGGCATTTCTCTATAAGTTTAATACGTATTAGAAAATGCTAGATGAGCGCCTCGTTTGACGAGGCGCTTTTTTTTCGCCTCGATAAAAGGGGTGCAGGGTGCAGGAGTGGAATGGAAATGAAGGAAGCGCGATTACTTGTTTAGCTTAGAGCGCGTTCAATCCGGTCGATCAGTTCCTGAGCGGGTTCGGTTCCCACGGAGAGGCGAATCAGCCACCGCGAGACGCCGGCATCTTCCGCCCAATCTAATTCATGATAGTGGGCGAGCATCACAAACGGACAGCAGAGCGTGAAGACGGTTCCTAGATTGGGACCCTTGCAGCACGCCAGTTTGTCATAGAAGGGAATGGTGTTCTCTTCAGGAAATTCAAGCGTGAAAGAAAGAACCCCTCCATAGCTCGCTTCGGATCGGGCATAGCGGTCATAGCACTCCTGATCGTTAAGGCTCGGGTGCCATACTTGTTCAATGGCTGGGTGCTCTTCAAGAAAAGCGGCAATTTCAATCGCGTTTCGGTTAATCACGCTCATCCGTTCGGGTAGGTCAGCGGCTTGTTGACTTAATTTTTCGAGGTCGCCTGCAAAACAATAACTCTCTTGTTCGGCTTTCTGAAGGGCCTCCAATAGCGGCTGAGCGAATGGTCGATCTGGATTGATGAGCAGGGCGCCGCCCATGACATCTCCTTGCCCAGAAAAATATTTGGTGAGGCTGATCGCAGAAATATCTGCAAATGCGTGGGTATCCAAATTAATGCAGGCACCGAGGGTTTCATCGAGGACGATCGGGCAGGCGTGCCTATCCGCCAAGGCACGGAGTTGCTCTAGATCGATGCAGTTGAGCAGGGGATTGGATGGAAATTCGGTAAAAATCCCAGCCATCGGTTGCATCGCCAAATCCGCCTTGAGGTGGTTGAGGTCTTGTGGATCGCCATAGGGATAGAAG
Organism: uncultured Verrucomicrobiota bacterium; assembly: GCA_913065005.1. Classification (GTDB taxonomy): domain Bacteria; phylum Verrucomicrobiota; class Kiritimatiellia; order Kiritimatiellales; family Pontiellaceae; genus Pontiella. The sequence continues at coordinate 7,612 of CAJYAJ010000024.1, forward strand.
CGCGTCGCGGCGGTGTTGAGACGTTTAAGTAATTTGAGCGTATCGCCATAGGGAAATCCAAACTGAGCAAATCCCTTATTCGGATGTAGCGCTTGCAGCGCGCGCAGGGCCGCATGAAGTGCTGCCATTCCATTGGGAAAAAGAACGATTTGGTTGGCATCGGTCTGCGTGTAGGCGGCTAATTGGTGTCGGATTTCAGTGGCTAGGGGTTGAGGGTCGGCAAGGGATTCCACATTCAGAATGGCTTCGGCATGTCGAGAAGCGAGCCCGTCGCCGAGGAGTTGCCAGCCCGCTCGGGCGGCATCGCCACAGGCAGGTGGATAGAGAACCAGATGGATCTGGTTGCGTTCAACCACATCAACGGCTTCATCGGTATGCTGGTGTTGAATAAAGTCACGATGCCGATTCGCTCCGGTGGCGGTTGGAAAGGGGAGTGCGGCGCGATCGGGGTCAGGGTTGAGGTGGTTGGCGAGCTGCAATACATAGGGATGGATCAGAAATCGAGGATAGCCAAGTTGGAGAGCTTGAAGGGTGGTGGGATCGCGCTCTTCGTAGCCAATCACATCTTCCCAGCGCGGCAGACACATCGAAACAGCATGCACATTTTCAGGAATCGGCTTGCCTAGGTCGTCGACACGATAGAGGGGATTTTCAATTAACGGGTGTTGATCCATAAAGTCTTTATCGTACGTTTGAATGGTATGTGGGTCAAATCTACTTCATGATCAATATTGATTTAGTGCTTTTGAACTTGGTTCATTTAGGCGTGAATTGGATTCGCAAAAGGGTTGCCAACTCAGTTGATTTGAGCGACATTCACGCCCTCATATTTGGAACGAAACAAAATGAAAACGGTAGTTTTATTAGGTGATGGCATGGGTGACTTTCCGGTTGAAAAGCTGGGAAACCGCACCCCTTTGCAGGCGGCGCATGCGCCGACGATTCGCCAGATTGCGGCTGCCGGTGAAGTACGGATGGTCAGCACGGTTCCAGATGGGTTGCCTCCCGGTAGTGATGTGGCGAATATGGCGATCTTGGGCTACGACGCTGCGCTCAACTATACGGGTCGTGCTCCGATCGAAGCGGCCGGAGCGGATCTTCCGATGGCGTCAGACGACGTGGCATTTCGATGCAATCTTGTGACGGTGCAGGAGGGAACCATGGTCGACTATTCGGCCGGGCATATTTCAACCGAAGAAGCGGCTGAGCTGATTCACGCCTTGCAAAACGAGCTCGGCGCAGCGGGATTAGACTTTCATGTCGGCGTTCAGTATCGGCATCTACTCATCTGGAAGAACGGGGCTGCCGATGCAGGTTGCATACCCCCGCATGAGATTAGTGATCAAGCCGTGGAACCGCATCTGCCCAAAGGTTCCGGCTCCGAGGCAATTCGCTTGCTCATGGAGCGTTCAAAAACAATTTTGGCCGAACATCCGGTCAATCAACAACGTGTAGCTGAGGGGAAAGCCCCTGCTACACAAATCTGGCTGTGGGGGCAAGGACGCTCCATGCAGCTGGATAGCTATCAGCACCTTTATGGATTAGGCGGCGGGATTGTCTCCGCGGTCGATCTCCTCAAAGGGCTGGCAAAATTAGCCGGTTTGAAAGCACCCGACGTGGTCGGTGCGACTGGTCTAATTGACACCAACTATGCCGGCAAAGTCGCCGCTGCCAAAGAGATACTCGAACGCGAAGACTTTGCCTATGTCCACATTGAGGCGCCCGACGAGTGCGGTCACCTCGGTGATGCGACGTTGAAGACCGAGGCGATTGAGCGATTTGATGCACACGTATGTGCGCCGATGCTCGAGTGGTTAGAAGCGCGTGGTGAACCCTATCAAATCGTTTTAACGATGGACCACCGAACTCCGGTGGCGCTGAAAGGGCACTGTTCAGATCCTGTACCGATGGCGCATTTGCGCGGTCCGGTAGGGGCATTTGATGCCGAAGCTTCATTCGATGAAGAGGTCAACAACGGCGTATCGCAAGGCATGGCCTGTGCGTGGATGCAGGAAATATTAAATAGTGCCGCGGCAACCTAGCGGAAGAATGGATGCAACCCTTCGGATCCCGACGGATTCAACCCTTTTTGCATAACTGAGATGCATCCATTCTTTCTGACGCGCGGCGACAGGAAAGGAAAAGAGATTGAAAATCTTAAAGAAGCTCGCTTCCGCATTAGGCGGTAAAGAGCAAGCGAAGGCAAAAACGCCTTCAAAGCAGAAGTCGCGCCCCGCGCGCGCATCGAAAAAATCAGAGCAGACCAAGGCGCAGGATGAATGGCGTCCAGGTCAGTCTCCCAAACCCCGTTCTGGCGGGGGTAAAAAACGTTCAGATAGCGGACAAAAACCGCGCGCTGATCAAGAGCAAGGCGAACGCAATCCGCGTTCAGAAGGGCCACGGTCCGGCGAACGCAAACGCCCGCCCCGCAAACCGCGAAGCGATCAGCCTCGTCCCCCACGCAGCGAGCAAGCACCAGCGCCCAAGCGCCCACCCGTCGATGAATCCCCATGGGAGTTGTCTGAGTTTCAGGTGGAACCGCAGGAAGGCAAAGCCCGGTTTCATGATCTGGATCTGCATCCCAAGTTAATGCGCAGTATTCATGCATTAGGCTGGGAATATGCCACGCCGATTCAAGGCGAAATCCTACCCGGCACCCTCAAGGGCAAAGACATGGCAGGACGAGCGCAGACCGGAACCGGTAAAACCGCCGCGTTTTTGATCTCGATCATCAACCACTGTCTCAAGAATCCACTGCAGAAACATAGTATGAGCAGTCCGCGAGCCTTGATTATTGCACCCACTCGTGAGCTCGCGATTCAAATCGGAAGAGACTCCGAAGGACTCAACAAGTTCACCGGGCTCCGCACCGTCGTGTTGTTTGGAGGCATGGACTTCACCAAGCAGCAACGCCAACTAGATGAAGGGTTGGTCGATATTATCGTCGCCACACCCGGTCGCTTGCTTGACTTTGAAAACCGCAAGGTCGTCAACCTGCGGTTCACCGAGATCATGGTGATCGACGAAGCCGACCGAATGCTAGACATGGGCTTTATTCCCGACGTGCGCCGCATCATCTACAAGACGCCCCCCAAAGAGAAACGGCAGACCGTCCTCTTTAGTGCCACGCTCACCGATGATGTCATGCGTTTAGCCGCTGCATGGATGATTGATCCCGAACGGATTGATGTCGAGCCCGAACAGGTCGCCACCGATACCGTAGATCAGAAGGTATTCATCGTCACCGACGATCAAAAATTCCAACTGCTCTACAACATCATCAAGACCGATGAACCCGAGCGGATTATCATCTTCACCAATCGCCGCGATCAGGCAGAACGGTTGTCCGATGATCTAACCCGCTATGGGCATCGCAATGAGATGCTCTCAGGAGCAGTGAATCAAAACCGCCGTACCCGCATCCTCGAAGAGTTTCGTGCAGGCAAGGTGAAGGTACTCGTTGCCACCGATGTGGCAGGACGAGGCATTCATGTCGATGGCGTCAGTCATGTCGTGAACTTTAACATTCCCGAAAATCCTGACGACTATGTGCATCGGATTGGTCGAACCGGACGCGCAGGTGCAACCGGACAATCCATCACCTTTGCCTGTGAGATGGAGTCATTCGAACTGCCCAAAATTGAAGAACTCATCGGCATGGAACTGAAATGCAAAATGCCCCCAGAAGAGCTCTTTGCTGAACTGCCCGACGCACCGCCCCGCAAACCGCGCCCCCGCTCAAGTGGCGGACGCCCCGGTGGCGGAAACCGCTCCAACGGGAATCGTTCTGGCGGACGCAGCGGCGGCGGGAATCGGAATCGAAGCGGACCGCCCCGTCGATAAGGCACGGTTTAAGCGGGAAGTTTTCCGATTTCCCGCTTGAACGCTTTTCAGTGGCTGAGTATCTTCCACCTCCACTTTTAAACCCTTTGCTCGGGTGGTGAAATTGGTAGACACGCAAGGTTGAGGGCCTTGTGGGAGTTAAATCCCGTGTGGGTTCGAATCCCACTCCGAGCACCATCTTTATAGGATGAGAACCAAGGGTCCGACACAAGCGAAGCGCAGTGAGGCTTGAGCTTGCGAAAGCAGTGACTAAAAGGAACGTCAATCCCACTCCGAGCACCATCTTTATGGGATGAGAACCAAGGGTTCGACACAAGCGAAGCGCAGTGAGGCTTGAGCTTGCGAAAGCAGTGACCAAAGCGAACGGCAATCCCACTCCGAGCACCAACTTTAGACACGATCTCTCCGCTCTAAGAGCCCGAAGATTTTTTTATTCGTCAGCGGTTGGTGGTGGCGGTTTGAGTCGATGGTCTGGGGGAGGAGATCGATACGATTACGATCTGTGCGGGTGGTTGTTTAGGGTTGGCTGCAGAGGTGGGCGTGGTCGTTGTGGATGCCTTGGTGGGGGCGGTCTTGTTTGTAGAGTTTGAGGATTTCGTTGTGTTCGCGTTCGGTGGTGGGCCAGTTGTAGATGTGGTCTTTGTCGAAGACGATGACGGTGTAGCCTTGGCGGCGGGAGACTCTTCTGCGGATGCTTACACTCATATCCAATAATCGAATTGGGCGCTTTTTGCTTACGGGTCGATGGGGGGGATGTGGATTTCTTTGAGGCGGTTGGTGAGGACGTAGTCGTGTAAAATTTGGATGAGGCCTTGGCGGGTGAGGGCGGTGCGGTAGGGGCGGGGTTGTGGTTGGGTGAATAGGGTAGGGGTTGATGGCGATGTGGGTGAGGTCTTTAAAAGAGTAATTTATATATTAATTATATTTTAATTTGGGGCGTTGCGCAAGGGGTTGTTTTGCTTTGATTGGGGGGCGGATGGGTTTATGGTTTGCGGATGAAGTTTTCGATTATTACACCGACGTTGAATGATGCTGCTGTGATTACCCGAACGGTGCGTTCGTTGGGGGCGCAGGATTATTCGCGTGAGTTGATGGAGTGGATCTTGATTGATGGGGGTTCGGCGGATGCGACGTTGGAGACGATTAAGGCGGAGAAGGTGCATCCTGATGTGTGGGAGTCGGAGAAAAATGGTGGGTTTTTTGATGCGTTGAATCGGGGGATTACGGGGGCGACGGGTGATGTGGTTTGCTTTTTACCGGCGGGTAATCGATTAGCGAGTCGGGGAACGATTTATCGGCTTTCGAGTGCGTTTACGAATAGTGGTGCGGCGTGTGTGTATTCAAATGTGGAGCAGGGCGTGGAGGGGTTGTCGGGGTTTGAGGTGCAGCATTCGGTGCGTCCGGGAATTTTTCATCGTCGGAAGTTGGGGTGGGGTTGGTGTCCGCCTTTGACGTCGTTTTGTATGCTACGGGATGCGTTGCTGGAGACGGCGCTGCCTTCGGGGGCTATTTTTGATTTGTCGTTTGGGAGTGCTGCGGGGGTGGAGTGGGTGCATCGGACGATCGGGCGTGATCGGGTTGAGCCGGCGTATTTACGGATTCCGACGGTGCAGCGGTGGGGTTGTCCGGTGGGGGTTGAGGGGAGTGATTTGTGGCGGGCGTTGCGGGCGCACAGGACGGGTCATTTTCTGGCTTGGCTTGGGTTTCAGCTACAGCGGGGTTGATTATTCGTTGCCGATGAGTAGGCGGTGCGAGAGGACGGCTAGGCTGGATGCGAGTTCTTCGCGTTGTAATATAACGTAGTCGGGCACATTGAGGGTGATGGGTGTAAAGTTCCAGATGGCGCGTATGCCGACTTGTACCATGGCGTCGGCTACTTTCTGTGCGAAGGGGGGGGAGACGGTGAGAATGCCGATCTGTACATGTTTGCTTTTGGCGAGGGCGGCCATTTCGTTGATGTCGTGGATGTTTTTTCCGGCTATGGTTTTGCCGATAATGGTGGGGTTGGTATCGAAGCCGGCGACAATGCGGATGCCGTGTTGCTCGAAGCCTTTGTAGCCGAGTAGGGCGCGACCGAGGTTGCCGACGCCGACGAGAAAGGCGTCGGAGGTGTTGGTCCATCCGAGGAATTCTTCGATGGCATCGATGATTTCATCCATGGGAAAGCCGAGGCGGGGGCGTCCGACGGCGCCGGTGATGGCGAGGTCTTTGCGGACGACGATGGGGTCGAGGCCAAGTTTTTTAGCGACGACGGTTCCGGAGGCATATTCTTCGCCTCCTTCTTTCATGGTTTTCAGTAATCTTAAATAGAGTGGTAGACGTTTTAGTGTGGGAACGCCTGCTGTTTTTCGTTCGTTTTGACTCATGCACTTCTCCGACTTCAGGTTTGTCTTTATCAGGTGAAGGGGGGCGGGTCAATGGTTTGCTGAAATCGGTTTGTTTATCGGTTGGGATGTAGGTAAGGTTCTGGGGATGGAAACGATACGGTCAGTGAATAAAATTGCGGCACTCCAAGCGGGTGAGGTGGCGATTTGGGGGGCGGATGTTTCTGAGATGAGCGAAGACGTTGATGCGTTGGCGGGGCTGCTTTCTGTTGAGGAGCTTGCGAAAGCGGATCGGTTGAAGAAGGATCCTGCGCGGTTGATGTCGGTGGTGGCTCGTGGGGGGCTGCGGGTGTTGTTGGGGGCCTATACTAAACAAGAGCCAAGCCGGGTGGTTTTTAAGCAGCAGGTTGGGGGCAAGCCGATGCTTGAGTCGGGCGAGATCAGTTTCAATCTGGCGCATTCGGGTGATTGGGTGGTTTGGGCGTTTGCGGCTTCAGGGGAAGTGGGTGTGGATTTGGAGCAACTTCGAGCTGATGTCGTGTATTCGCGGGTGGTGCGGCGTTATTTTCATCCGATGGAGCAGCAGGCGCTTGCTGAGGCAGATGATGCGGTGCGGCTATTTTTTGATATGTGGGCGGCGAAAGAAGCGTTGGTGAAGGCCTCTGGAAGAGGGGTTTTTGCGGCGATGAATGAGGTTGAATTGCCGTTGGTGGCGGGTGCGGTTCCTGATGCGACAGCGGTTGGAGATTGGTTTTTACGGCGCGTGGAGGCGGGATCGATGTATACGTGTGCATTGGCAAGTGATCAGCCTATTTTAGAACAACCGTGTTATGATTTTGGAGGGTTGCAATGGCGCGATTAAAGAGTGTTTTTTCATGGTCGTTTAGTGCGGCGGAGGATTTCGAGCAGTGTCGGCGTCGGCGCTATTGGTCTAAGTATGCCATGTGGGGTGGGTGGGAAGCGGCTGCTTCGGATGAGCAGAAAACGGCGTATCGCCTTAATAAGATGGATAATCGATGGGGTTTGATGGGGCAGGCGGCTGAACGTGCGATTATGTGGGTGCTGAAGGAGCATCAGGCGGGGGTGAAGATCACGGCGGAGCAGGCGTGGAATACGGTTGCTCGTCCGTTTCTAACGCAAAAGTGGAGCGAATCCTTAGAGGGAAAGTGGAAGCAGAAGCCGAAGCAGTTTTGCTGTTTACGGGAGCATTATTATGAGCAGCTTGATGATGATAATGCTGCCAAGCGGGAGATCGCGGATCAGGTGAAGTTGTGTATTGAAAATTTCATCACGATTTTCCTCCCACGTTTTGCTGAAATTGATGCAGCACAGGAAATTCGCATTGCGACCCCAGAGATGAGCGGTGATTCGGAGCACTTTGTGTATGAGGGCGTGAAGGTGTATGCGATTCCGGATTATGTTTATCGGGTTGGGGATCAGGTGCATATTCATGATTGGAAGGCGGGGCGGATGAAGCCTGAACAGCATCGATTGCAATTGGCTACCTATGCTCTTTGGGCGATTGTTAAATATGGGGCAAAACCGCAGAATATCTTCCTGTATGTGGAGTATCTGAAGGAGGGTAAAGTGCTTCCTTTTCAGCTGACGGCAGAGGAAATGGAGGAGACGCGAACGTTTCTGGGTGAATCTGTGGGCGAAATGAGTGAATATTTGGTGGATTTTGATCGTGAGCGGAATGAAGCGGTACTGAAAGAGGAGTGGGAATTGGCGTTGGATTCATCGAGTTGCCGGCAGTGCAACTTTTATGAACTTTGCCAGCCTGAGTTAGTCGGGTAGTTTATTATTTTTGACGTTGACCCAGTTACCTTAGACCGATACATTTTGCCCTCTTTTCAAGCGCAGCCATAGCTCAATTGGATAGAGCACCTGACTACGAATCAGGAGGTTTAAGGTTCGACTCCTTATGGCTGCGCCACTTTCCCTCCACTGAATAATCGGCACATTTTGTGCGAATAAAATGTATTCTAGGTGGTTGTTTAGAGATGTTGATCAAAAGCTCTTTGAGCGTTAAGTCGAGTGCTTCTGTTTGGAGTTCGAAATTTGGATTAGTCAGATTGTGTTGCTTCTGTGAGTATCTTAACAATGTAATTGTTACGATTGCGCATTTCTGAGGCTGCATTTGTATCAATTTTTTCTAACAATTTTCTAGGAAGTGCTAGGATAATTTGTGTTTTATCAAGTGCGCGGCCATTATTTTTCTTTTTCTCATCCAATTCTTTACACTACTGGAGTCGTTCTAAGAGATAAAATAATAAATTCAACATATATTCTATTCATATATTCTATTTATTAATAGAAACGAGAGGTGATTGTGAATGAGCGAACAGCAGATTGAAATTACGATTGAATTAGATTCAATATTTCACGAAAGACTGTTGGAAATCTCAGCAGAAAAGAATGAAAAGGTCGAAGATGTAATATTGAAGTGTTTAACTGGGGTTGAATACTAAATATTTTTAAATGTTTTCATCTATTCTTACGGTTTGTACTAGCAATATGTGTCGAGGCCCTTTAGCAGAATATCGACTAAAACAACTTTTAGAGTGTCTTCGGGTGCATATTGAATCAGCGGGTATACATGCGTTGGCGAGCCAGCCAGCAGATGCTTCAGTTCAACGGGTTGCGAAAGAGAATGGAATAGACCTTACATCGCATAAAGCACGAGCTGTAACGCGATCAATGGTTCAAAAATATGAAATGATTTTAGTGATGGAGACGCATGATAGAAGGGTCCTTTGTGAGCAGTTCTCAATGAGTAAGGGTAAGATTTTTCTATTAGGACAATAGTTGGATGAATCCGAGATTATCGATCCCCATGAAAAGATTATCGAAACATTTGAGGAAATGTTTAAACAAATTGATCGCTCTTGTCAGCATTGGATCCTCTTTTTGCAAACGCTTAATTAGTTTCTATCATCGGCTGGATTGTAGGTATATTAAAGGTGTAAAACGCTGGCTATTTGATCGATTTTACCTCTTTATGTCATCAGTAACGAAAAGGAGAGCCTGTGAAGTATATTACAATTTTAGTGAATGCCGTTCTTTTAGTGGTACTTGGAATTTGGGGATATGTTGCGGGCGGGTCCGTAACGGCGTTGATTCCGGTTGTTTTTGGGGTGATTTTATTGATTTTGTATCCGGGTGTGAAAAAAGAGGCTATGGTGCCTGCCCATATTGCCGTACTAATAACTTTACTTGTTGCGGTTGCATTGCTTAAACCCTTAAGTGCAGCTTGGGTTCGGTCTGATGGGCCTGCCATCTTTCGAACGGCACTCATGTTCACGTCTTCGGTGTTGGCTTTGATCTGTTTTATTAAAAGTTTTAGAGATGTGCGTCGGGCAAGGAAAGCAAAAGAAGAGGGTGGGTAGGAGAATCGTTCTCCTGATCGATTAAATGAGGAAAGATATGAAAATTATACTACGTGTTTTGATTTTAAGTTTGTTCATTTCGAGTGCTTTTGCGGATGTCGCAATTAATTTTGGGGCAACTGCCTCTCCAATTCTAAAAGCAGGTGAGACGGAAGCAACATTAGAAACGGCGTTAGATGATGATGTGCTTGTTCAGCTCGTTTGGAGTAGCACATTGGTTGATTATCAATCATCGACAAGCATGGATAGTTCCCTGCAGCGCACCAACGAGTTTGTGCTAGAAACTAACACAGAAAATCAATTTGGGACTTTTTCTCCTGCCACGGTCTCTGTTTTTACAGATGCAGATGTGGGAGGGGCGGATATTAATGCGGGCTACATCTATGCGAGAATATTCGATAGTGCGGTGCCGATTTTTGGCAGTTATTATCTTGAGATGGGATTGCAAGGGTTTGGCTTGTTTGAATATAATGTTTTAAATCCCGGCAGTATCTATACGGATGATTTTAATGATCTTGGTGGCATTGTCTCCATTGATTCTCAGAATACCTTCATTGGCATGAATACAAACTATAATGAGAGTTATTCATTGGTTATTAGTAATTTAGTGGGAGGAACGGTTAGTCCCGAGGGGAGTTCTTCTTTTACAGGTGGAGCGCAGGTAGAGATCACGGCAACGGCTGATTTGGGCTATCTATTTTCGGCATGGTTGAATGCGGATGGAAATGCGTATCCGTATGCGAATCCAGCTATTTTTACGGTGACCAGCGATCAAACCTTGATTGCGCAGTTTGGTGAAGATGGTTCGGATGAGGATGAAGATGGATTAACTCTTTATGATGAGGTGATTACCTATGGTTCGGATCCGACGCTTGCGGATACCAGTGGAGATGGATTATCGGATGGAGTGTTGGTATTGATGGGATTGAACCCAACGGTCAATTTTTCGAATGTGATCTCAACAGTGCAAGCCATGCCGGAAAGTTTTGGGGTTTATGGTGTCGTGTTTGTGGATGAATTGCAGGCTTCGATCACAAATCTAACCGAAGTAACGATTGCGCAAAGCAATGAAATTGCGGTGGCTCAGGCAATGTTGGCCGGGGGGCACGCTGAGTGGACCTCTATGATTACACAAAATACGGCACTGGAAGCTGAGGTTGCAGGGTTAACGACCGCAAATTTGGTGTTGACTGATTCGGTTTCTGCCTTAACGGATGAGAATAGTGGATTGACCGCGCAGGTGGGTCAGTTGCAGGCGTCTAATAGTCAGTTGACGGCAGCCAATCAAGGGTTAGAGCTCTCGGTGGCTGCTTTAAATGCGGAGCAGGCCTCGTTGAATGAGCAGGTGGCGTCGCTGCAAACAACAAATGCAGACCTTGAATCTCAGATTGTTTTGCTTTCAACGAATGCGAATGCCGTGTTGTTAGATGAGATTGCTACTTTAGAAAGCACCAATTCAGTTTTAACGGGTCTGGTGGTGCAACTTGAGTTTGAGGTCGATACCTTAGAAGGCGATGTGATTGAGCTAGAGATGGAAGTAGCGGATTTGGAAGAAGCTCTGGAAGATGCCTATGTGAGTTATGATAAGCCGGACTGGATTTGGGATAATTGGCATTATCCGTGGTATAAGCCGAATAATTATTGGTGGGGATGGGGAAATCCACCTGCGCGATATTTGCCCAAGTGGGGTCGGGAAGCAACGGTTGGAAAGCGCGTGAAGATGAAGCGGTTGAAGAAACGGTGGAATGCAGATCGTCAGGAGCAGTTAGCGGAACTGGAACTCGAACTTTGTGTAGAGGCTGCAGATGATCTGGTTAATGGAGTATGGTCTGCAACAACGAATCAAGTGATGATTGATATTCCGGTGGATGATAGTGACGTGAAGTTCTATCGAATTAATTATAATTAATCATTCTCATCTGAGATGAGAACGCAAAAAGCAGGGCATGAAAATGCGCTGCTTTTTTTGTATAGAATGGTTTGAATGGCCCCGATAGACGGTGTTTGGAAGGGATTCCTGTCCTGGTTTGGAAGGGATTCATTTTTATGGAGTGGGTGAGGATAAAAAAAGTTTCTTTTAAGGTTGCGGGATTTTTTTTGGACGCTACTATGGCGCGCCTTGTCCCGATCCTTTCAGTCGTGTTACGACCGATTATTTTGGGGTAAGATTGTTCTTAAAAAATAAGTAAAAAAAAGCGGTTGACCGAAACACGGATTGTGGTAGGTTGTCCGTCCCTTCAGCGGAAAACGTGGCTGAGAAGCTGTGTGTTCGGTTGAAGGTTTTTGTTCTTTGAAATCAGAATAACTCATAAGATATGACAGAATATGCATTGCTTCGCTTTAGAAGTGGTGCGGTTTGTTATAGCCAATTGCTTATAACTGTCGATTGTCGCTCTTTGGAGCGCGATTGAGTTTTATAAATTGCGAAATTTTTATTTAGTACAGGATTTAAACCTGATCATTTTTTTTAATTTGATGGAGAGTTTGATCCTGGCTCAGAACGAACGTTGGCGGCGTGGATTAGGCATGCAAGTCGAGCGAGATCAACTGGTTTCAATCCTTCGGGAGAGAAGCCAGTTGTGAGAGCGGCGAACGGGTGAGTAATATATGGGTAATTTGCCTCTTTGTTCGGGATAGCCATCGGAAACGATGATTAATACCGAATGTGTTCGGGAACTGCATAGTTCCTTATATAAAGGCGGGGATCTTCGGACCTGTCGCAAAGAGATAAGCCCATATCCTATCAGCTTGTTGGTGAGGTAATGGCTCACCAAGGCTTACGGGTAGCTGGTCTGAGAGGATGATCAGCCACACTGGAACTGAGACACGGTCCAGACTCCTACGGGAGGCAGCAGTGAGGAATTTTCCGCAATGGGCGAAAGCCTGACGGAGCAATACCGCGTGAGGGATGAAGGATTTTGGTCTGTAAACCTCTTTTCTCAAGAAAGAAGTTCTGACGGTACTTGAG
>CAJYAJ010000025.1 GCA_913065005.1 uncultured Verrucomicrobiota bacterium
TGCCAGCCTACGCCAAGATCTAATTCACTTTGAACGCCGTCTTCCCCTTTGAGAATGGCCCAGGCGGCGCTGCCTCCGAGCCCTGATTTTTTCTCATAGGGCCAGTCGCTCTTGGAGACAAAGGGGGTGATGGTGCAGTTTATGATGTAGGCGCCTTCAATCGCATATTTGGGTACGTCGAGCCATCCGCCTGCAAAGTCAACTCGTACAGGCACCGTGAGCGGGGCTCTGATTTGCTTGATGATGGAGGTGGTGCTGATGGGGTCGAAGGTGGGTTCTGTTTTGGGAAGAACGACGTAGGCAGCTCCAATGGATTCGCAGAGTTCGCGTTTGATGTCGGCATATTGATCGTCTTCGGTAACGGCGAGGATGTCGGGTTTTGTGCGAAGAAAATTGCTTTTAAAGTTAAGGCCGAGATCGGGGTCATCCCCAATGCAGACTTCATCGATAATTTCCATCGCTTCCAGCAGGGCTTGTTTGTGTTCGTCGGGGAGGCTGCTGGCGCGTTGCTTGTGGTTGAGGAGGACGTTGGCAGAGGCAAAGTTGACGGTTAAGTGAGTTCCGAGGGCTTTGGCTTCTTTAAAAAATTGGAGATGACCGGCATGCAGTACATCATAGCAGCCGGAGACGAAAACGTGGGTTATTTGATTCATGTTTATAGCTTTCATGGATAGGTGCTTTCGATCAAGCGTAGAAAGGGATGTTTTTTGAGGGTCGCTTCTTTGAGCTTGTCAGCGAGTTGGGTAATGGGCATTTTGTGCCGTATGGATTTATCAGAGATAACGATCTTGATCGGCGGGTTTGCGATTGCAATGGCAGTCGTTGGTTTGTTGCGAGCGGATCTATTGCGAGGCGTGATTCGAAGTTTCCCGCGAAGTCGCAATGCAGGGTGGGTGTTGGCGGGGTTGTGTTGCCTGTTGGGTGCCCATGAAGCGTTGCTCATGAATATGGGCGGGTTGAATGGATATAAACATTTCATCTATGTTTTAGCACCATTGGTGTTTATTGGTAGTGTGACGTGTTTGAAGGAGTTATTGGCGGCGCGGGCGTTGGGTGGGCTGCTTTGTTTGATAGCGGTTCCCATAACGCGGATAGCGGTTTTTTCAGATCGCCCTTATTTTCAGGTTATTTCTGCGGTGGCATATAGTTGGGTCGTTGTGGGTATTATTTGGCTGATGGCACCGTGGCGGTTTCGTCAAATGCACCGGGGGCTTTTAGAGCATGAAGGATTGTATCGTTTTGCGTTAGGTTTTAAGGCGCTTGTGGGCGCGGGTTTTATTGCGCTTGGTTTATTGGTTTATTGATCTCCACGAAGTAATTTTTCGGCTTCGATCGCTCGGCTACATTTTTTAATCTGATCGTTGTAGGTTTGAATCATCGTTTCGGTCATTTTTGTGCTGCTGCTGGTTGCAAGGGCAACGAGGTGGCGAATGGCGCGGTTGGCTTTTTCATATTCACCGGCTACATAGTAGGCTTCTGAGAGGGTGCTCCATATATGGTGATCGTAGGGGGCAAGAACCAAGGCTTGCTGGGCGAGATCAATGGCTTTTTGTGCATCGCGATAGGCACTCTCTTTAGAGGTGGCATAGACCCAGGCTAAATTGTTTATGATTTGATAGTCTTCTGGATAATCTTCGACGAGCGCTGATATATTTTCGATGGCTTCTTTGTAGCGACTTGTGCTGAAATAAATTACGCCAATTAAAGAACGTGTTTCTTTTTGGTCTGGGTCGATCTTAAGAATGCGTTGAAATGCATCTAGTGCATTGTCCCAATCACCTTCTTGATAATAGATCTCTCCGACGCGTTGGAGCATCTCGATACGTTCGGCGGGGGAGATATCGGGGGAAGCATCTGTTACGATAGAATTGGTTTGGGCGCTACACCATGTAGCGGCGGTTAAAACAAGTAGGAGAATACATTTATTCATACAGGCCTTTATGGAGTTGAGCTAATGGAAACTTTGACCACGCTTGGCTCGGTATTGTTCAAAATGATTCCATCTGGAAGGTCAACTTGTACGGGAAGATCATAGGTTGTGCTGGCATCAAGCTGATCGCATCGAACATAGGCGGTGATGTTTTCAGGGCGAATCCGATCCACTTTTTGTTGGGCGCCTGAGAGGGTTAGATTAATGGATTCGGGGACCAAGGTGATGGAGTTGTTGTTGTTGGGGGCATTGAGTATGCGCAGGGGAATGTTGAGAAATTGACGGGTTCGGATCTGTTCATTGATTTCGACGCGTACATCAATACGTTGGGTGTCTGCGCTGATGCCGGGGGTGTCGGGCAGGGCGAGGCTGATGGTTTCCATGAAGCTAGCGGGTCGGCGGTCGAGTCCAATTGGTTGGGTTTCGATGCGTTCGAGGGTGTCTATCATTTTTTTGGCTCCGCGTATCTGTACGCCAGCGGGCTTGCAGGTGGCTTGCGCAATCTCTAGTCCTTCGCGAAGGTGGCCGGTGAAGGTGGCTTTTACGGGCAGTAATTTTTCGACAGTTTGATCAAAGCTGACATTAATTTGGGGCGGGCTGAAGCGAATGAGGCGGGCGTTGGATGGGTTTAATAGATGGGTTTTGGAAAACCGAAGGGTGGCTTCTTTTTGGGCGTTGGGTTCGGGGAGCGGGATAATGACGCGCAGGTTGTCTTTGCTGAGCAGCCGGATTTCTTCTTGTGATCCGCGAAGTGTGATGCTGACGTCATTGAGCGAGCTGCTGAGGAGAGACCACCCTTCTGGTGCAATCAATTCGATCGGAATATGAGAGAGGGTGGTCTCATAGCCGATGGTGCGGTGGATGCGTTGCCAGCTGACAAACGCGAGGGCTAAACTCAGCAGAATCAGCCATTTGTCTTGCCAGAGATGGGTTAAGAGTTGGTTTAATTTATCCATCGGTGCCTCCGGGGGACGGGGGGATGATGGGGTCGGCGGCCTCTGCGATGGGCGCCTCGCCTGAGTCGATTTTTTCACGGAAGCGGGTGAGACCGGTTTGTTTGCGGCCGAGCATGGAGGAGAGCATTCGTTGGAAGCGTTCTTCGGTTAGTCCGCGGCGAAGTTTGCCATTGTAGGCGAGTGATATGGCGCCAGTTTCTTCGGAGACGACGATGACAACAGCATCGGTCTCTTCGGTGATGCCGATGGCGGCACGATGGCGGGTGCCGAGCTTTTTTTGTAGTTGGTCTTTCTGTGAAAGCGGGAAGAGACATCCTGCTGCGCGGATCGATTCGCCTGCGATAATGACGCCTCCATCATGCAGGGGAGATCGAGGAAAAAATAGGGAGGTGAGTAGTTCGGCGGAGACCATGGCGGCAAGAGGGGTGCCGCTGTCTTGAATGGCGCGGGTTCCAATTTCGCGCTCTATGGCGATGAGGGCGCCAATTTTTTGATCAGAGAGAGTTTTAACGGCTTGTGTGATTGGCGTTACGAGGCTTTTTTGTGTGTCAAGGCTGTTCTTACGCCAAGGCTGCCGACCGAGCTTGGCGAGGGCGCGACGGATTTCTGGTTGAAAAATGATGATGAGTGCGAGGGATAAATAAAGCGTTAGGCGTGAGAGAATCCAATTTAACACATCGAGGCTAACGATGCTGGTGATGGCATATAGGGCTCCGAGTAAAACGAGCAGCCCGGTGAAAATAGAGGAGCCGCGGGTGCCCTTCAGAAAGCGAAAGAGGGTATAGATGAGGATGGTAAGAATGACAATTTCAAGCCAGCCTTCGTTACCGGGGGTATTAAACTGTTCCATCCAGGGCATTATATTCATGTGTTTGTAAGCGTATCGAATATTTGGGTGAGTTCGCAAGTTTCGATTACATCATGAACGCGTAGAATGTGGATGCCGTGGGAAAGGGCATATGCGGCGGCGGCAAGGCTGCCGGCGAGTCGGTCAGTGGGGTCTTCTTTTTGCGTGAGGGTGCCGATGAATCGTTTGCGGGAAAGACCAACGAGAACGGGTGCAAGTTCGGTAAAGCGGGTGAGATTCCGGAGCAACTCGAGGTTGTGTTCAAGAGTTTTTCCAAAACCGATGCCTGGGTCGATGATGCATGCTTCTGCGGTGATGCCGATTTGAGTTGCAGCTAGGAGGCGGTCGCTTAAGTGCTGTATGACGTCTTCGACGACGTTTTGATAGGTGGGGTTTTCTTGCATGGTTTGAGGGGTGCCTTGTTTGTGCATGAGGATGACACCGGCTTGTGTGAGGGCGGCAAGAGGTGCCATGTCGGGGTCGTTTTGTAGGGCGGAGATGTCGTTTATAATGTCGGCGCCCGCGTTGAGGGCGGCTTCGGCAACGAGGGCTTTGGTGGTGTCGATAGAGATTAATTGGTCGGGGTAGGTTTTGCGAATATGGGCGATAACGGGTTGGGTGCGTTTGATTTCTTCGTGGGCGGAGACGGGTTCGGCGCCGGGTCGGGTGGATTCCCCGCCGACATCGATTAGGTGTGCGCCTTGTTGGATGAGGGTTTCTGCATGGGCGAATGCGGCTGTGTGTTGATGGTGTTTGCCGCCATCGGAGAAGGAGTCGGGTGTGGTGTTGAGAATGCCCATTACGAGTGTTTGTTCGCCGAGAGCAACGGATTTTCCGCGGCATTTCCAATGGGTGCGGGTGCGTTTCATGTGAGGGTTCCGGTGTAGCCGTCCCATGGGACGATAATGTGATCAGGGGTTAGCTGTTTTTGCAGAGCATGGTGATCACTCTTGTGGGTGATGTGGGTGATTAGAGAGGTGCGGGCGTTGATCTGTTTGAGGTAGTTAACGGATTGTTCGATTGTGAGGTGGTGGGGATGGGGTTGGGGGCGGAGGGCGTTGAGAATCATTAGGTCAAGATCTTCAAGAAGGTGCAGGGTTGCAACTGGAATGGCTTGGCAGTCGGGGATGTATGCGAGGGCGTGGTGGGCGGTTTCAATGCGGTAGCCGTAGGTGGCGATGGGGCCATGGGGAACGGGTAGTGGGGTTATGGTTAGAGGGCCTATTTGGGTGGCGGTTTCTTGAGGGATAAATCGAATGTTGGGAACAGCGTCGGGGGCGTAGCTGGTTTGAAGCACATAGTCAAACTTGGTGTGCATTTGTGTGAGCGTTTCGGGGTGACTGTAGACGGGTAGGCCGGTGGCGTGTTGATGGGAAAATCGACGTACATCGTCGAACCCCATGATGTGATCGGCGTGGGCGTGGGTTAAGAATAAGGCGTCGATTTGAGAAAGGGCAAAGGTGAGCACTTGTTCGCGAAAGTCGGGCGGGGTGTCGATAACGATGTGGGTGTTTTCACAGGAAAGATGGAGGCTGCAGCGGCGTCGGTTGTTTTTTGGCTCGGGGGAGGTGCAGACGGAGCATTTGCAGCCGATGCTGGGAATGCCGTGTGAGCCTCCGGTGCCGAGCAGGGTGTAATGTAGGGGGCTCATGTGGGGCGTTCATTCCCGGCTTTTTTAAGCATGAACCATTTCATGGGAAGTCCGAGCCATGCGGTAAAGATGCCGCGTCCGACGAAAAACATGCAGATGAAGCCGATGGTTAGGGCGGCAAAGAAGAGGCGTCCAAGGCTGCGGAGACCGAAGCCGTTTATGAAGCAGGCGGCGAGTGAAGAGAGGAGCATGCCTCCCGTTAGAATTAGATTAAGGGTGCTGTCGTATATGAAGTGGCCGATGGTATAGGTGGGTGAGGGGGTGGTTGCGGGGTCAAAGCCGAGTAGGCCGCAGAGCATATTTAGCAGGCCGAAGATGGTGGTGAGAAGGAGTAATGAAATCATGATGTAGCCGCTGCTAAAAATGAGGGTGGCGAGTTTGACGCGTTTTTGAATGAGGCGGGAGCGGAGGACGTTGCGAAAGTGTAGCATGAAGGCGCGGACGACGCCATAGGCCCAGCGCATTTGTTGTCGGAAGAGGTCTTGGGCGGTGTAGGGAACTTCGCATCGAACGCGGAGCTGGTCGAGGTAGGCAATTCGTTTTCCGGTTGCGATGAGGCGTAGTGAATAGTCGACGTCTTCGGTGAGGGCGCCTTCGGTCCATCCGCCGAGTTCAATGAGATCTTTTTTTCTAACGAGTTCACCGGAGCCACAAAAGATGGCGTTTTGGGTGATTCGATACATGAAGGGCATGAGAATGGCATGAACGACATTTACGATGCCGGTTCCCATGAGGGTGTTGAGGTTGTTGTGGACGTTGAGGATGCGCCAGCCAGCTTGTACGCCGGCGAGTTCGGGATCTTCAATGACGGGTTCGACAAGCCGTGCGAGGAAGTCACGTTTGGGAAGGAAATCGGAGTCGAGGATAAGCAGATAATCCCCGGTAGATTTCGGCAGCATGGCGTTGAGGTTGCCGGGCTTGTAACCGATGTTTTCACCGCGCCGACTGATTTCGATGCGGGGATATTTTTCGGCAAATACATCGATCGATTTTGAGATTTCTGGGTCGTTACTGTCGTCGCCAATGATAATTTGTAGGCGGTCGTGGGGATAATCAAATTTCAGGCAGCGTTCGGCGCAGTTTAAAGCGGCGATTTCGTTATAGGTTGGAATTTGTACGGTGACACGTGGAGCGTTTTTGATGGGAATTCTTCGGGTGGGTACGGGGCGTAGTTGTGCATGAATGAGAGCAAAAAGTGTAATTACAAAATAGACGAGTGAAAACGCAAAGGCGCCCATGAGTGCTATTTCAAATAGGTTTTTTATGAGTTGGAAAAGATTCATAATAGATATGTGCGGTTTCATATCGGGATTTTGGAGTAATTACAACCTTTGTGGGCAGTTAATCGCGGGCGGTTTTTTTGGGTCTTTTTGCTGATCAGTGTCATTGGCGTGATGGAAAGAACTTTTTAGGCTTTGCAGATAGAGTCAGTTCGGGTAGGGCTTTTCTGTTCAGGGAGGGTGAATAGATGAAAATGTGGGGATGTATTATATCTTGTCTTGTGGGGATTCAGTTGGCGTGTGCGTCGGCGGCATGGAGTGAAAAGCGACCTAATTTGGTGCTGTTTGTGGCCGATGATCAGAGTGTTTTTGATTATGGCTCTTATGGAAACAGCGCGGTGCCAACGCCGGCGACAGATCGATTTGCGGAGGAGTCGCTTGTTTTTGATCGTGCGTTTACGGGGCAGGCGATTTGCGCGCCGAGTCGTTCGATGCTTTACACGGGGCTTTATCCGGTTCGAAATGGATGCTTTCTCAATCATACGGAGATTCGTTCTGGCGTGAAGACTTTGCCTGTTTATCTGAAGGCGTTGGGATATGAGGTGATCTTAGCGGGTAAATCGCATGTGAACCCGCTGGACCAGTTTCCATGGACGGAATGGTTTCGTCCACAGGAGCAGGAGGGGATGCCGCGTCCTGCACTTCCCTTTCGGAAGATGAATTCATTTTTCGAGCAGGCGAAGGGGCCGTTTTGTATGGTGGTTGCTAGCGAATATCCACACGGACCTTTTTTTGATAAAAGTTCGCATGATCCGGAGCGCGTTAAACTTGAACCCTTTAGAGCCAAGACGCCGCAGGAGCGGCGAGTGAACGCTCGCTACTATGAAAATATTGAGGAGGGCGAGGGTGAGTTTGCCCGGGTGCTTTCCTTGTTGGAAGAGCACGGCTTAGCGGAGGACACCGTTGTGGTTTACACGGCGGACCATGGAATGTTTCGTGGAAAATTCACCGTGTATCATTCTGGATTACAGGTGCCGTTGATGGTGCGGTGGCCAGATCGTATATCACCGGGTCGGTCGTCTACGTTAGTGAGTTTGGTGGATATTTTGCCGACATTTGTGGCATTGGCAAAGGGGCCCATTCCTCGTGATTTAGATGGGCGGAATTTGCTTTCGGTTTGGGAGGGACGTTCGAAGCAAGGGCATGATTTTGTGTATGGAGTGGGTGAGTCTCAGGGGATTCAGGATCGGTCAATTTTCCCGCAGCGGTCGATCAGTGATGGTCGTTATAATTATATTTATAATTTCAATTCGCTGGAGCGGTTGAAAAGAGATCAAAAGGCAGGAGTGGCTATCGATCATTTTCGGGCGCGTGATGCACAGCGGTTTGCTCATCGGGCGGAGGAGGAGTTGTATGATCTTGTGAGTGATCCGCATGAGCTCAACAACATAGCGGGTAGCAAAGAGGTTGCGTTGGCTCAAAGCCAATTGCGCCGAGAACTCTTTGGCTGGATGGAGCGACAGGGGGATTATTTGACCCCCGATGGGGCGTTGCCTTATTTTAAACCGAAGATGCATCGGATGGATCAGCCAAATCAGAAATTCAAGTATGATGTGCCGAATGAGCTCGTCGGTTCATTGGAAGAAGAGTACGTCGATGCGCATTTATTGACGCAGTAGGAAAAGACATAAGGGTTCATTGGTTCGGATGGTAGATTCATTTATCCTTATATTCAGAAAAAAAAGAGGGGTTAGACTCAGATTCTATGTATCAATCACCAACCATTTCATATCACGGGCATCATTCTCCAATGGGGGCACACAGTTCATTCACTTTGGGGCGCTTAGGCGCATCCTGTGGGATGGCAACGGAGAAAGGAGCTGCGGCTGATAGTTCCGTCTATATCGGCTATCGATCGGCTTCGGGTGTGATGCATAGTTTTCCGTTCTATAAGGAGATGGAAAACGAGGCGGAGCGATTTACGCAGTCGGATGAAGATGTGGTGGCGACCAATCATATTTTTGCTGAAGATGAAATTGAGCGGACGTATGGATGGGCCACGGATCAGTTTGAGGCACCGGGGATTCGGTTTTCGATTTACACTCCGTTTGAGTCCATTCCTGATCCAGCCAGTGCCACGCAGGAGGAGCTTGCATTTGCTAGTTGCCCGGGAACGGTGATTGAATTGTGTGTTGAAAACGATAGCGATGAGGAGTGGGAACTCTTTTTTGCCCATCATGGAACAACGCCTTGGATGCCGATGGAGGGACGCCATGGCTTGAAAGGGGCTTCCACGCAGGGACGAATGGGATTTGCTTCAGTGGATCCTGATGTGGAGGAGTTTATTGATTTTAGTGTTGATAAAGCACTGGGAAGAACGCACACCAACACGACTTTTTTGTTGGCACCGGTGGCGGGCTTGTCGGCACGCGTTGCGCCGGGGACCACACGGGTGGTGCGTATTGCTGTGGGATATTATTTGGGCGGAACCGTTACGTTTAATTATCCAACCGCTTACTGGTATAATCGCTATTTTAATGAGCTGGATGAGGTTTTGTCCTACACGTTGAAGCAAGCGGAGCGTTCAATTTCGATTGCCAAGCAACGAGATGCTGAACTGGCGTCGAGTGGGTTAAATGCAGATCAGCAATTTTTATTGGCACACGCCACACGTAGTTATTATGGCTCTACGCAGTGGCTTGATAATGGAGATCCGGTTTGGGTGGTGAATGAGGGGGAATACCTCATGATCAATACGTTAGATTTAACGGTAGACATGCTCTTTTTTGAACTGCGTTATAATCCATGGACCGTGCGTAATGTGCTCGAGCATTTTGTAGAGCGGTATGCGTATTATGATGAGATTTTTTCACCGGATGCCCCCGATCAGATGAGAGAGGGTGGGCTGTCGTTTACGCATGATATGGGGGTGGGGAACACCTTCAGCCCGGAGAAATATTCGTGCTATGAGTGCGGCGGTATTGATCGTGAATGTTTTTCGTATATGACGTGTGAGCAGTTGACCAACTGGGTGCTGTGTGCTGGTGTTTATTGGGTAGAGACCCAAGACGATGCGTTTATTGCAACGCACAAGGATATCTTGCTGGCTTGTTTGCAAAGTTTGTTAAATCGAGATCATCCGGATGCAGCGCAGCGAAATGGTTTAATGGGATTTGATAGCTCTCGGACGGATGGCGGGGGTGAAATTACGACCTATGATTCGCTTGACCATTCTTTAGGGCAGGCACGGAATAACATTTATTTGGCGGGCAAGTGTTGGGCTTCTTATTTGGCACTCGATCATATGCTCACCTCCTTGTCGGAACCCGATGCGGCCGCGGAGGCACTGGCGGGGGCACGGCGCTGCGTAGACTCATTAACAGCCGCCTTTGATCCGACGTTGGGATATCTGCCGGCGGTATTAGAAGAAGGCAATGAGAGCGCGATTATTCCGGCGGTTGAAGCATTAATCTATCCCTATAAGATGGGGCTCATGGAGGCGGTTTCTTCAACGGGGCCGTATGGGGCATATATTGAAATGCTGAAGAAACACTTGGCGTATGTGTTGCGTCCGGGCGTTTGTTTGTATGACGATGGGGCGTGGAAATTATCAAACAGCGCGGATAACTCATGGGCCAGTAAGATTTGTTTAAATCAGTTTGTGGTTCGGCATATCCTTCAAGTGGATTATGAAGGATCTGAGAAGGCGGATCCGGCGCATGTTAGATGGCAGGTGTATGGTTCGGCCGATCATGCTTGTAGTGATCAGTTTTCGGCAGGGATTCCAATTGGAAGTCTGTATTATCCACGGATTGTGACGGCGATTCTATGGCTGGAAGAACAGCCGGTGGGTCAGCATCAAGCGGAAGGTCGTCACGAAGCTTCCGAAGAAGTTAAAATGGTATGAAGCCTTTGCGCAAATTCGATATGTTTAATTACAGTATCGGTGATCTGGGAATTAATCTTAACTTTCAGTTAATCGCGTTCTTTTTAGCCTATTTTTACACCGATGTGTTTGGACTTTCGCCGGCGCATATGGCGGGCTTGTTTCTTGCGGCGCGGATTTGGGATGCGGTTAATGATCCGTTAATGGGATATTTGGCGGATCACACGCGGACGCGTTGGGGGCGTTTTCGCCCTTATTTGCTATTCGGTGCGTTGCCGTTGAACGTGGTGATGATGGCCTGTTTTTTTGTGCCGGATTTAAGCGGATCGGCTAAAATTGTCTATGCGTATGTAACCTATATTTTGCATGGCATGTTGTTTACGGCGGTGGGGTTGCCATACTCATCTATTAGCGCTGTGTTGACGCAGGATCAGCAAGAGCGAGCGGTGATTTCTACGTTTCGGATGTTTTTCGCGATTATTATCGCGATGAGTTTGGTGAGTATAGGAGTGCGCCCTTTTATTGCTCAATTTCCAGATGAGAAGATGGGGTTTTTTGCCGTTGCGGTGGGTTTTGGTATTATTTCAACGATTCTCATATTAGTCGCTTTCTGGCGAACTCGAGAACGATTGCAGGCGCCATCGGAAAGTTACGGATTAAAGGATATTTGGCCGATTGTTCGAAAGAACGATGCGTTGCTGACCTTGGCGTTAGCGATGTTTCTGAATACATGCTTTTGGGTGACGGCAAACCAAGTGGCCCTCTACTATTTTAAATATATTTTAAAGAACGAAGATTTATTCTCGGTGTTCTTCCTCTATATGTTACCAGCCAACCTGGTTGGCGTTTTATTGGTTCCTTTTTTGACGAAGCGATTTGGAAAATTAAAGGTGTTTATTTGGGGGAGTGCGGTAGTGGGCTTGTCTGGTCTGCTCCGCCATCTTTTGCCGATCGAAGAACTAGGCTTCTTTATTACCCTCTCTATGGTGGGCACCATCGGGGGAATGTTCTGTTCGATCACGCAGTGGGGCATGGTGCCTGATACCGTTGAGTATGGTGAATGGAAGACAGGGATTCGTTCAGAAGGAATCCCTTTTGCGTTCTTCTCGTTTACTCAGAAAGCGGGAATTGCGATCGCTGGGGCTTTAACCGGGTGGATTCTTTCGGGCGCGGGCTATGTTGCGAACACGGAATTGGTGGAGTCTGCCGCATTGGCGATTCGATTGCTTTTCAATATCGTACCGGCGTGTTTTTCGTTGCTGTGTATGGTGGTACTGCTTTTTTATAAGTTGGATGGGGATCGGTTCAATCGGATCATGCGCGAGTTGTCGGAGCGTTCATCGAAATAGCAGATGCCTGTTAAGAGTGAATCTGATTTTGGTTTCGGTATTTTCCGGGTGTGCATTTGTAAACGGCTTTGAATCCGTTGATCAAGGTGTCTACAGAACAATATCCACAGTTTTTGGAGATGGTTGCGAGGGTGGCATCGGTGCATTTTAGCAGATCAGCGACGGCTCGGGCGCGCTGATATCGAATTTCTTGGCCCGGTGAGCGGATATACGACTCTTTAAAGGCTTTCTGTAGGCCTTGTTGCGTGATGCCAACGGCTTCGGCCACATCGGTTGCCTGAATACCTCGTTGGAAATGATGTTGAATCCAATGAAGGGCTTCCGCCACTAACGGATTGCGAACGGCATAGCAGTCGCTACTTTGGCGAGCGATCACCCCCAATGGTTTTTGACGAATCACGGTGGGGTAATGTTCTTTCATGGGGTTGCTTAGTAAGTGGTTCAGTTCTTGTGCGGCTCGTTTGCCGAGGCCTTCGAGGTCGGTGTCTACGCTGCTCAATCCGAGGGTGAGTCCGCTATTAATGAGGTCATCATTATCCACACCCAAAACGGCTACGTTCTCGGGCACGCTTAGTTCGTGCTTGAGCAAGAGGCTGATCAATTCTGCGCCCATAGCGTCTTCGAAGGCAAAGAAGCCAATCGACATCTCTTCAAGGCGTCGTTCGCGGCGGGCGGCTTCAGCGCGTAGTTCGTGAATAACGCCGGGGTGAATATGGTCTGATTGTATCATATGCACGCGACCGCCTTCGTTTTCGATCTGCTTTTTAAAATAGTGAAGTCGCTCTTCATACATTTTGGTATTGCCAGGCGAGAGGGTAAAGATTTCACGATATCCTTGATCTCGGAAATGTTCGGCGGCAAGGCGTGCGGTCTCTTCGTTATCGGTTACCACGCGCTGAACAGGAAGACTGTGTTCGGCGAGGCCGAGGTCGATGAGTGGGATTTGATGGGTTTTGAAGTAGGCCAGTGTTTCGGTGCATTCAAGGAGGGCAATGCAGCCATCGCCTTTCCAGTCTTCAAGGAACCCCACGTTATTTACGGGATTTTTTGGGCAGTTTAGTTGCCAACCATTTTCGCGGGCTATTTGAGCGACCCCGCGGTGGATGCGGTAATCATACCATTCGAGAAGCAAGAGAATGTATTTTTTGGTGAGCATTAAATATGAAGCCTTTGATTATATCTTTCGTTTTTCCGTATTTATACTTCGTTTATAAGGATTGTTAATCATGAACGCAATAAGATATACCTATGATGCTAGATCTGGAGAAGTCTAGTTCTACGCAGAGTTTCAAGTATTAAAAGGAGATGGAGAGTATGAAATTAAAATGGTATGCAGTTACAGCAACTTTAACTTGCTGTTTTTTGTTTGGTTCTAGTGCTGATACAGCGGTTGATGTTGATATTAATAACGCGGTCGATAACAATGGTATGGCTGTCAATTTTGGCGGAAGCCCTTTTTTGGGCAACACCACGTGGGGTTATGGGCAAAGAAATATGCCCCAAATTCCTACCATTACAAATGGTGCACAAAATGCTGGAGCGACATATAGTGGTCCTGATTTGGACGTGGCTTGGAGTAAAGACGGTAACGGTGCATTTGGTATAGGAAGCGAAGCGAATGCTGGATTTCGTATTCGGGTCAATAATACAGTTACCACAGGACAAGAATTCTTTTCCACATTTGTATTTGCTGTGGCAGAGGATGGAGCTTCTTTCGAAGAAGCTAACGACGATCTCACGGCGACTGGAATTATTGGAGATACAAACTTATGTGCAGAGGCGCAATTCCGATTTGTTGTTGAGAATGCAGGTGCTTATTACGCCTCAGAAGTCATTGATTTATTACCACTGGCAGGCAACGTTACGAATGCTAATTTCACGGTGGATGAGGATGCTCTTACTTTAAATTGGTACGCCTACAATACCGCAGCTAATCCAGGTGATCGCGGGGAGCCCGATGGGCTTATAACGACGTCTGCAGATCCAACGTCTTTTACTGATATTGGTGGAATCGGATTTTTGCTCCATCAAGAATCAACAAAGGCAAGCTTACCCGCTTATTCAACGAATGGTCTGAATATGGGTGTTAAAACGTTCGTTGCAACGGTTGCCTCAGCGGCGCCTCCAGCGGATCCGGATTGGCAGAAGCAAGAGTGGTTTGATTTTAATGGTGCTGCAGGGCTGAATTTAAAAACAGCGGCTAACTCGGGTGCTTTAGGCAGCATCTTTAACAACGGCGGCGGCCCATCAACGGATGGATCTGGAAATTTGGTCGTTTCGCAAGCAGGACAGCTCTATCGTAAGTTGCCTGATGCAACAACAGCGAATGCATCTGCAACCGCCGACGAATATGCGACCCCTCTAGCGAGCGGCCGATATAAATTAGAATTGAACTTAGCTTCATGGGCATTGCAAACAAACGCAACGGTATTCCAGTTGCGGGGTAATACCTCGGGGACTGGCGGATCTAGCAGTGTGGGTCTTTCGCTCGAGGTTTATGACGCAGCTGTTGCAGCCACTACGAATGTGGCAGACGGGGTAACAAATATAACTCCTGCAACAACGGAGGCAGCCGCAAGAATTAGAGGCTTCCACTCTGGTGGAAATTATCGTGCGCTAGAGGTTCCTTTGACGAACTCGACACCGATAGATCTCGCTATTGATTTTGACTACGATACGGGAGTGGTCACGTATTACACGAACAATGTGGTATGGTATGATAATCTTAATGCGATCTCTGGAAGCACCCAGCCCTTTGGGTCTTTATGGTTCACCACGGATGGTAATTCAACAGTCGACAATTTAATCAACATCGATTCGTTGGGGTTGAAGAAGTTCGTTGGCTATATTCCTAATTACGGAGTTTCATTCAGCAGAGTAGACGTTGTTTCGGGCGTGCAGTTATCCGAATACTTCTCGCTAGGCTTCGATGAAACAGCGGATATAATTCCAAATTCTATCATCGTTCCTGTGGGAGGTGAGCAAGACAATCCTACGTACATAGCAGAAAAAACGACTACGAATGCGTACGTCGGACCTGCGATGACGGTGGGTATGCTCCTAAACCCAGTTGGCTCTGGTTTAATTACAGGTCCGGGCGTAACGAATGGTTTTGCACTCTCAGCAGGCTCAAATGGGGGTGTCAAGTTGCAGCTTAACGGGCCTGGTGGCGGAGATGAAACCGGTCGATATGCGAAGGATGATGAGGCGCATGGTTTGTTTATGTTCTTCAAGGATCAGTTTTTGATTAATTCAAATACACCATCAGGCAATGTTTGGATGCACCCAACAAATGATGTATTGAGTGCATCTGTTCAGCTAGCTACAAAAGAAGACAGGACTCCTGAAAGTATAGCTAGATTGGCATCTGGTGCGGCCAGATGGGTTATCAAAGATGATGGTTCTTACTACATAAGTGACGAGGCGTTTCAGTCTACAGAAAATAACACGGGTACAGGGGTTGCAATATCAACAAATGCGACTCAGCTCACGTGGAATGAGTATAATCCGACTACGTCCATTACGAACATTGGTAGTGTGGCAGCATTGCAGCCAGCATTGACTAATATTCAGGCGGTTGGATTGTACGTCGAAACGGTTGTTGCAACGAATGTACCTACAAGACGATATCCATTCATTGGTATGACTGCCTTTGATGTATCGTTGAATACGGTTCCTCCGGCACCAGTCACGCCATTATCACTACTAACGGATTGGCTCGGAGAGCACGGGCTAACAACGAATGACTTAGCAGACACCTCCCACGATACAGATTCTTACTCTGTATTTGAAGAATATGCTTTTGGCGGTGATCCAACCGTTGATGATGGAAGTTCAATTGGTCCGGTATTTGTGAGCGATGATACTGGGTTCAATTTCTACCATATCCATAGAGAACGAATGGATAATACGGGCTTAGTCTATACTGTTGAGCTGGATGGAAATAATTCTCTCGTTTTTGGTGGAGATGATTGGACTACAACTGGAATCTCATCGGTTGGAGAGGGGACTGCAGGCAATATGAAAATGGTGACAAACGCAACGTCAACCGTTGGTGCCACCGAGAAGTTCATCAGATTGAAAGTTGAGATGACTGAATAGGTAACAAAAAACCTTAAAAAAGGAGAGGTATCCTGCTTTATGTAGGATGCCTCTTGCTTTATAATAAAGCATGCGAATCACATTATTATTACTAACAATTCTCCTTCTTGCTAGTCCTGCTAGTGGGATTCTCTTTGTAAACCATTTTGCAAGTGATAATCCAACGACCTATTCAGGGAATTCGTTGCCGTTTAATCCCAATCAGGAAATATGGCAAAATTCAGCAGACACGTTGAATATATTTGGAGGGCTGTATATTGATAGTCAAATAGGTGAGCATGCAGGTGCTCTCATATTTGGATCAAGCGGTTCAGGGATTCGATTGGAATTAGACGGGCCGCCTCCTGAGAATCTTACGGATGATGAAGGAAATATTATTGATGATATTGGTAGATACGCAGCCGGCGATTCACTGACTTCTGTTGTTTTATTTGATCGGGCAGATTTTGAGGGAGGATTAGGAGCGGATCAGATTCCCGTTTTTGTTGCGAACTCTAATTCGCTCTCTGGAATTTGTATATTTGATAATAATGGAACACAGAGTACGCCTATTTTAGGATCGGGATCTGTGCGATGGGTGGTAAAAAATGGCAACCAATATATCATCAGTGAAGAGGTCGCTCTTTTAACGGGATTCGCGGGAATCCAAATAAATACGGATGTGTATGATATCAATTGGTTTAGCTATGATCCCGTTGGTCTTGGCTCGCCGGAAGAGGTGTCGAGAATAGCTCAGATCGGGAGTGCAATTAGTCCTGTTTTTGATGACCTTGAAAAGGTGGGGTTTTGGTTGCAGGTAACCGTTGCCACGAATAATGGAGTGCGAGCGTTTCCCTATCTGCAACTTGATTATTTCAATGTAAATGGAACCTCGCGACAAGTGGAGACAGATATAGGAAAATGCATTATCGATAGAGATACAACCTATCAGAAAATGGAAGGATTTGGAGCTTCAGTTGCATTTTATGAGAGGCTCATGGTGGATCATAATCAAACCTCACAGCTGGCAGATTTATTATTCCGAGACTTACAACTAGATATTTTGCGCGTGCAGAATGTTTATCAACATGCGGGAGCTAATTGGACCTCAAGCTTTAATGATTTTCGAAACACATACATCGCAGGAACGAATGCACTGGGACGCGATGTAAAGGTCTTATTGTCCGCCTGGACTCCGCCTGCGTCTCTCAAAAGCCACAATAATTTATGGGGTACGTATAATGGGGTACAAGGCACGCTGGCTAAAGACACGGCGGGAAATTATCGCTACGCCGATTACGCATCTTGGTGGAAAGATAGCGTAGATTATTACCGCAACAATGGCATTAGGGTTGATTATGTTAGCATTCAAAATGAGCCCAATTGGCATCCGGAATACAATGGGTGTGCTTTTGAGCCCTCTGAAGATTCAACGGTTGCGGGATATAATAAAGCATTAGATGCCGTTTGGAGGGAGTTCGCGGAAAGTTATGGAGTAGGTGGAGTGCCTAACATGATTGGGCCTGAGACGATCGGGATTAATCGGGCTGATGAATATATTGATGCGCTGATACACAGCGACCGGATGTATGGATATGCCCATCATTTATATCAAGGATCCCCGGCGGAGAATCCCGACATCTTAAATACTCAGATGAGACAAACAAAAAATGCCTATGACTATAAGCCTTTGATGCAAACGGAGTATGCCTTCTTGGAAGCCCATACGATTGATGCAACGCAGAGAAAAATAAATCAGGCTAAATTAATGTATAATTCCCTCACAGAAGAGGGGGTTTCTGCGTATTTATATTGGGCGCTTTTTTGGCAGATGCAGGATCAAGAAGGGTTGATAAATATTCCGGATTCACCATCCGCACCGTATCAGATCAATCCTGAATATTATGCATTTAAACAGTTCTCTGCTTTTATTCATGAGGATTGGCGTCGCGTCTATGCCGATCCAGGTGTTTATGGAGTTAGTGTGTCGGCCTTTTCTAGTCCTGATCGTGACCAGATGAGTGTAATTATTATCAATGAAGGCAATAGTTACGAGTATGTAGACCTCGTGTTTAGTAATACAACCATATCAAGCGGGAGCATCTACCGAACAGATGCAAACAATGATTGTGTTAACCTGGGCGCTTTTTCTATTAATTCAGATCTGGAGATCCCGCCTAAATCTATAACCACACTTGATTTGCAAACCGATGCATTGAGCGCCCCTTCCGTTACAAATGTATTGATGATCGCTATCGATGATTTACGTCCGCAGCTGAGAACCTATGGGCATGCTCAAATGAAAACGCCAAATTTAGATCAGCTGGCAAGAGATGGATATCAATTCAACAGGGCATATTCCCAGTACGCTGTTTGTGCTCCTTCTCGAGCAAGTATCATGACTGGATTTCGGCCAAACATGACGCAGACGTTTAATTATGACGGAAACTTTAGAGACGAGCTCCCGTGGGCGCAGACATTGCCCATGACGCTCCGAAATAATGGATATACGACCCTTGGAATCGGTAAAATTTATCACGTTATTTCAGGTCAGAATGATCCGCTAACATGGAGTAATGGAGGTTCAGGAGGGTGGAGCTCAGGAGGTGGCATAACCGGAACCATCCCTGAGCAGCAAGATGGCTGGACGTACAGTGCATATCAGCGACATGATGGATCGGATGACTCATTGCGAGACGGAAGCGTTGCCAATATTGCGTCTTTAACTCTCGGATCATTGAAGAATCAACAACCTTTCTTTTATGGTGTGGGCTTCATTCGACCTCATCTTCCGTTTGTTGCTCCCGATTATTATTGGGATCTATACAGCATAAGTGATTTGGATATACCGGATAGTACGAGTGAGCCCCTCAATGGCTTATCATACTCGTATGATAATTGGACGGAATTGAGGCCCGTGGGAGGGGGTGGCTATTATGGCATTCCGACCAGTGGTCCGATTACGGATCCTCAACAAAGACGAGACCTTATACATGGGTACTATGCATGCGTTTCATACGTAGATGCTCAGGTGGGACGGTTGATGGAGGCGCTCAAAGAGCAGGGTCTTGATAAAAACACCATCGTGATTGTATGGGGTGATCATGGGTACCATCTAGGCGAAAACGGACAGTGGTGCAAACATAGTAATTTTGAATTAGACACTCGAATCCCCTTGCTTATACACGTTCCTTGGATGCCAGGCGCAACCAAGGTGGATGCCTTGACGGAGGCGTTAGATATCTACCCAACCATACTCGAGCTTTGTGGCATTGATCGGCCCTCATTCTTAGAAGGTGAAAGTTTGGTTCCTTTAATGAACGATCCCGTGCAGACGGGCTCGACTGAGGCGGTTAGTCAATACGAGCGCGCCAGCGGACCCACGATGGGCTACTCACTGCGAACGGATCGGTATCGATATACGGAGTGGCGTAGAGCTGGACAGACTGCTCCAGTAAGCAATGGATATGAGCTATATGATCATTTCACGGATCCTCATGAGGATACGAACATCTATTCATCTGCATCAACCACGCTACGTAACTCCCTGTCTTCTCAACTCGCAACCTATGTTCCGGAAGATTATGGGGGCTCAGATCCGGTGTATGAAAATGCGTTCTCTGATCTTCTGACTGGGGCGGGCCTTTCGGGCGCAAATGCTTTAGTCGATGCGGATCCTGATAGCGACGGCATGAGCAATCTTGAAGAGTATGCATTTAATTTAAATCCAACTGTTTCAGATCGAGCCATGGTAAGCGTTGGTAGTGGCACTTCAGGTATGCCGGCTCCGTATACATATGCTGGAGTCGTTCAAACTCAGGGCGTGAACTTGATCAGTAATGGTGATTTTAACAACGGAACTGCAGGTGGATGGACGTATCGACAAGACGGCGGGACTTTAACATCTCTATCTGTTTGGGCGGGTACATGGGCCGCGATGCAGATGGGCAATGAACCGGCTCTTAGACT
>CAJYAJ010000026.1 GCA_913065005.1 uncultured Verrucomicrobiota bacterium
GATTTTACCGTCTCTGATTGAGCATCTATTTCCATCGTAACGGGTTAAACTCCTAAAACATCTCGCATACCATACAATCCAGCCGGACGCCCACACGCCCATGCGGCTGCCTGTAAAGCACCCAACGCAAACACGTCTCGGTCGGTGGCTCGATGAGCAAGTTCCACCATTTCTCCTTCGCCTGCAAATAGCACGGTATGGTCGCCCACAATGTCTCCGCCACGAACCGCATGAAAACCAATCTCCGAATCACTTCTCGCCCCAGGCTGCCCGGTGCGACCATCCACCTGAACCTCTTTCAGCGAAACATCATAGCCTGCCGCCGCCGCTTCTCCCAGCATGAGTGCGGTTCCGCTCGGCGCATCTACTTTCTTACGGTGATGACGTTCAATAATCTCCACATCATACCCCCGATTCTTTAACGCGTTCGCACCAGCTTCAACTAACGTGCATAGCAAGTTAACACCCAAACTCATATTTCCAGAACGAACCACCGGAATCTGTTCCGAAGCCGATTCAATCATGGCTAATTCATCTTCTGTGTAACCCGTTGTTCCAATCACCCACGCCGGCCCCCATGTCGCGATACGATCCGCATTGCCTGCTGAACCCACGTGATATGAAAAATCAATAATAACATCCGCCTGCGGCGCGATTGGCTCCAAATTACAAGTCACGTTGACACCCGCTTCCGGCAATCCATTCGCCACACCCGCATCCATACCCAGCTGCTCAGCATCCCATAAATCCACCGCACCCAACAATTCAAGGCCTGCAACCCGTTTCTCAAGTAAACACCGAATCAATGTTCGGCCCATGCGACCACCGGCACCCATGATAACGACTTTTTTATTCATCCCAACATCCCCAATTTAATCATCGTTTGCTGCAATTGATCTCTCAACGCCGATTGCATCGGACATAAGGGCAGACGATAGACTTCATCCGCCATGCCCAACATTGCCGCCGCTGCTTTCACCGGAATCGGATTGGTATCAATAAAAAGATCATCAAACAAAGGTGCCCATTGCTGATGAATCACACGCGCCTCATCCATCTTCCCCGCTAAAGCAGTGCGAATCATCTCACTCAACTGTCTTGGGATCACGTTCGATGCCACCGATATAACTCCACACGCCCCAGCTTCAATCATCGGAACCGCTAGAACATCATCCCCAGACAACACCTCAAGACTACACACATTTAAAATCTCACTTACACGCTCGACCGAGCCCGCCGCCTCCTTCACCGCTACCACATGGCGATGCTGCGCTAACTCAGCCACCACCGAAATGGGAATTTCCCGTGACGTTCGCCCCGGCACATTATACAGCACCACCGGCACCCCTAAATCGGCAACCGCACTAAAATGGCAAATCAAACCCTCATCATTTGGTTTATTGTAATAAGGAGTCACCTGCAACGTACCATCCACACCAAATGCTTTCGCTGCTAACGTAAGCTCCACCGCCTCAGCCGTTGAATTTGCACCCGTTCCCGCAATTACTTTGCACCGACCCGCCGAAACACGCACGACCCGCTCAATCACTTTCAAATGCTCATCAGGACGAAGGGTGGGTGACTCACCCGTCGTCCCAACCGGAACAATCCCTTCCACACCTACTTCAATCTGCCGTTCAACCAATTGCTCTAACGCATCGAAATCAACTGATTCATCCCGATAGAACGGAGTAATTAACGCCGTATATGTTCCTTTAAAGTGCATAGGCTCCCTTAAACCACAAATTGTTCAAACCCATTAAAATCAAGAGTCGTAAAATAGTCATCCATTGTTTCAGCTCGGCGAATCTGAACCACTTCACCGTTTTCTCTCAGCAACAACTCCGCTGAACGCAGTTTCGCGTTATAATTGAAACCCATCGAGTGTCCATGCGCACCAGCATCATGAATAATTGCCAAATCACCCACCTCTACATCCGGCATAGACCGATCGATCGCAAATTTATCATTATTCTCACAAAGCGAGCCGGTAACATCGCACAGATAATCGCACGAAGCCTGCTCTTTTCCGGCAATACTCACATGATGATATGCCCCATACATCCCAGGACGCATCAAATTCGCCATGCACGCATCCAACCCAATATAATTCTTATAGGTCTCTTTTTTATGCAGCACGCGACCAATCAGCCAACCATACGGACCCGTCACCATGCGACCGCACTCCAATCGAATATCCAACGGCGCCAGCCCCGCTTGAACAATCGATGTTTCATACAAAACACGAATCTTTTCTCCCAGAGCCAACAAATCAACCGGCTCCTCTTCCGGACGATACGGTATACCAATACCCCCGCCTAAATTCACAAATTCAAACGTAATGCCGAGTGTTCTACTCAGCTCTGCAACCAGCTCAAACAAGAGCTGCGCAGTCTCAACAAAATAATCGACCTCTAACTCATTTGACGCCACCATCGTGTGCAGACCAAACCGCTTGACCCCTTTGTCGCGTAATTGAAGGTATCCCTCGAATAACTGCTCGCGCGTGAAGCCATACTTCGCCTCCTCCGGCTTGCCAATAATGACGTTACCGCCTTTCAACGGACCCGGATTATATCGACAACAAACCAGTTCAGGCAGCCCCACATGATCTTCTAAATACGCAATATGCGAAATATCATCCAAATTGATAATCGCACCCATCTCTTTCGCCTTTGCATATTCATAAGCAGGTGTATCGTTCGACGTAAAGATCACATCCTCACCCCTCATGCCCACCTTGTCACACAAAACCATTTCCGGATATGAAGAGCAGTCCCCGCCAAACCCTTCCGCTTTTAAAAGAGAAAGGATGTAGGGATTCGGAGTCGCTTTAACCGCGAAATATTCTTTAAATCCCGAGTTCCAAGAAAATGCTTTCTGCAACAAACGCGCATTCTCACGAATCCCACGCTCGTCATAGATATGAAACGGGGTAGGATAGGTTTCGGTAAGCGCATTCAACGCATCCACAGATAGAGGTATCTCTTTTTTACTCATTAAATTTCCTTTATCCCCTCAACTTATTTCCAAGAAAGATCGTATACTACTCTGTCATAGGCTCAATAAACGAAGCAAATTGAACAGGTATTTCATATACCTTTTTATTCAAACCCTCATTAATCCACCATATTAAAAACGCTTCCTCATCCGGCGTCACAAACGGTTCCGTCATCGGCATATGCAACGGATCCTCTTCAGGCAATTGAATACGCTGGATCATCATCGAAGCTTCCGCCTCCCCCGCCAATATTGCAGCCCCCGAAACCCCTCCCTTCAAAATCGCCGATTCCGTCGTCATCGTTAACCCCGCTCGTGCCCGCCGATCCGCATGACACAACAGACATTTGTCATCTAAAATCGGATAGACTGCCGCCTCAAAAACCGAACGAGAATCCTCATGTTCAGGTAATACCGTCCCTTTCACCGGTGTTTCCACTGCCGCTTGTACTTCCCAAGGAAGCGACTCCAAGAAATCACCATGCGTTATCACGCCGCCCAAATGCCCCGCATACCCAAGCACCCCCGAAACAGCCAAAGCCAACCAACCCATTTTTTTCATACCCACTCCTTTTTCAAGGACATACTCAAAAATAAAAAGACTCAACAAGAACACCCATGCTGCATACATGTGCAACAAGATTTCATCCCCATAGGTGCCCGATAAATACAACACTAACCCCGTGAGAAAGGCCAAAATACCACTCCAAAAAGAAGCCACCGTACCCCCCCGCAACCACGGCTCAATCACCAAAGCAGGCGATCGAAATCCCACCCATAAAATCAAGACCGTTGCTGCCCATAAGCCCAAAGGAAAATGTACAAACAAGGGGTGAAATTCACCGACAAAAAGAAGCCACTTCACCGGCCCATCTGAAGAGAACGGTACCAATTGGGTAGCCGCTCCCAACACCACCAGCAAACACAGCTTTGCCTCTCTCAAGATTTTCATCTCACCAACCTACTTATGACTCCGTTGACTGCGCCTCACGCATCGAAGCCAATACACGTAACCGCAACGCATTGAGCTTAATAAAGCCCGTCGCATCAGATTGATCATATCCACCCGCTTCATCGAAACTCACAATTTCAGGACTATACAAAGAGAACGGCGAACGCCTTCCACAAACATGCACACCTCCCTTAAAGAGTTTCACACGCACCTCGCCCGTAGCCGTCTGTTGACTCTGAGTAATCGCTGCCTGCAACATCTCACGCTCCGGAGCGAACCAATAACCATTATACACCAACTCGGCATATTTCGGCATAAGTGAATCACGCAAATGCATCACTTCACGATCCATTGTAATCGACTCTAACGCCCGATGCGCATGATGCAAAATCGTCCCCCCCGGGGTTTCATAGACACCGCGATCCTTCATGCCCGTGTATCGATTTTCAACAATATCAATTCGACCGACCGCATGCTCGCAACCCAACACATTCAATTTTCGCAAAAGAGCCGCTGGACTCAGGGTCTCCCCATTTACCGCAACCGGAATGCCCTCTTCAAATCGTATTTCAATTATTTCCGCTTCATCGGCAGCTTCGCTCAACGGCTTTGTCATACACCACATTGCTTCATCAGGTTCATTCCACGGATCTTCCAACACGCCACCCTCAAAACTGATATGAAGCAAGTTGCGATCCGTACTGTAGGGCTTCGACGCCGAAACTGAACAAGGAATCCCACGTTCGTTGAGATAGTCAATCATATCCATTCGACCCTCAAATGAAAATTCCTCCGGCATTCGCCAAGGGGCAATCACTTTAATATCGGGTTTCAATGCATACGCCGTTAATTCAAACCGAACCTGATCATTTCCTTTACCCGTTGCTCCATGGCAAATCGCTTCTGCCCCCTCTGCCACCGCGATATCAACCATCCGCTTCGCAATTAAAGGGCGGGCAATCGAAGTTCCCAATAAATACGTACCCTCATAAATCGCATTCGCCTGCATCATTGGAAAAATGTAGTCGCGCGTAAACTCTTCCTGCACGTCATCCACATAGCACTTCACCGCACCATGTTCTATCGCACGCGCCTCCAGACCATCTAACTCCTCTTCTTGCCCCACATTCGAGCAATAACAGATCACCTCTGCATCATACTTCTCTTGAAGCCACGTTAATAAAACCGTTGTATCCAACCCACCCGAATATGCCAATACTACTTTCATTACGCTAAATCCTTCCTACCCCTTAAAAGGGAATATCATCTTCAAAATCATCAAAATCAGCCGGAACGTCTGCATCGCTCACAGGCGGTTGCTCTGAAGCCACAGGGGCCGCATCCGCGCTAATTTTCCAGCCCTGCAAATTATTATAGTACCGCCCGTTATACTCACGGCCCCGAATATCAAATGTCACCGTAACTTCCTGACCTACTGATAGACTATCGAGCAAATTAATTTTATCCTGAACAAACTCCAAACAGATATCTTGCGGATATTTTCCCTCTTCGACCGTCACCACCATTTCACGCTTCTGAAAACCACTTCCAAACGTCTGAGTCTCTTGCAGTAGCTTCACTTTACCGATTAATTCATATGCCATTTATGTCTCCTTAATATTCCACGTCAGGTTGCTTCAACCAACGCAACCATCTCATCATGCACCTCTTTGCAAGCCGCATCAATCCAACTTAATGCCAGATCAACTTCCTCAGCGCTTACAACCATCGGTGGCAACATACGCAAAACCCGCTGAGCCGTTGCAATACTCAAAAGCCCCTGCTCAAAAACCGCTTCTTGCAAACGAGCCGCCGGCACTTTTAAAACCAATCCATTCATCAGGCCCAAACCCCGAACACCTTCAATCCATACAGGATACTTCATTGCCAAGTGTGCCAATCCATCCATAAACCGTTTGCCCATTTCAGTCGTATGCTCCAACAAGCCCTCATCCTGAATCGTCTCAATCACAGCGAGAGCAGCCGCACTACCCAATGGCGTTCCACCAAACGTCGTCGCATGATGTCCCGGCTGGAACGTATCCGCTAACCGTTCCCCCGCCACAATACCACCAATCGGAAATCCACCGCCCAGTCCTTTAGCGAGAGAAAAGGCATCGGGTTGCACGCCATACTGCTGAAAACCAAACCACATTCCGGTTCGCCCAACACCCGCCTGCACCTCATCGCACAACAATAAAATGCCAGCCTCATCACAAAGTGCCCGCAACGCAGGCAAGAATTCCGGATCCGAAGGAATAACCCCACCCTCGCCCTGCAAAGCCTCTACCATCACCGCTACGGTCTGAGGTCCCATAAGCTTTCGAACCGAATCTAAATCATTATAATCAGCATAGACAAAGCCCTCTGGTAAAGGCCCAAAACCATGTTTCACTTTATCCTGACCCGTAGCCGTTAACGTCGCCAAGGTTCGGCCATGAAACGACTGCTTAAACGTAATAATCTCATGCCGCCCTTGGTCTGAGCCCCACAACCGCGCCAGCTTGATAATGCCCTCGTTCGCCTCCGCACCTGAATTGCAGAAAAAACATTTCGCACCCGGCAACCCCGAACATGTCGCCAAAGCAGCTGCCAATTGCGGCTGCACTGGATTATAAAAAAGATTCGAAACATGTAATAACTGTTCCGCTTGTTCTTGAATAGCCTTCACTAAACGCGGATGAGAATGCCCAATATTGGTAACCGCGATTCCCGAACAAAAATCTAAATATCGCTGCCCTTCAGCATCCCAAACCCATGCACCTAATCCTTTGACCAACGCCGTCTTGGGTGCATACGTCGGCATCACATACGTCTGATGCAAATCCGCGATTTCGGTTGTAGAAAGCTCTTTTTTCATCACAAACAACTATTTTAAAATTTCTGTACCCACGCCTTCGCTGGTAAATAATTCCAGCAACAATGAATGCGGCAAGGCCGAATCGATAATATGCGCCTTCTTAATTCCCGATTCAACCGCGTTAACCATGCCATTGATCTTCGGTAACATCCCCCCTGTAATTACACCCCGATCAATCAGTTCTTGCACTTCACTCAAATGCAACGATGAAATCAACGACTGTGCATCCGAAGGATCATGCAATAAGCCCGGCACATCTGAGAGGAAGACTAACTTCCGCGCATTCAATGCACACGCCACCGCCGTCGCAGCATCATCCGCATTCACATTATACAACTGCCCACTCGCATCCCGTGCCAACGGAGTAATAACCGGTACAATTTCCGATTTCATATACGCCTCAATCGGCTCAACATCAACCGATTGAATCCGCCCCACAAATCCCCAATCACACGCTTGGTTGGTCTCAACATTCCGACCCGTCATTTTTTCCGCCGAAAAAATATCCTCACCATGAATACCGCGCGCCTTACCATCAAATGCCCGCAATATCTCAACCATTTGTGGATTCACATCATGATTAAGCACCCGTTCAACCACTTGAATAGAATCTTCACCCGTAACCCGTAGACCCTGAACAAACTCGGAATGAACTCCTGCCTCACGCAATGCCTTCGAAATGGCCTTCCCACCGCCATGCACCACCACCGGATGCATTCCAATGCATTCCATAAAGGCAATATCCTGTAGAATGTTCCGCACACCGGCCTCATTCTCCATAATACTGCCACCAAACTTAACGACCACCGTTTCGCCTCGGAACTGCTGAATAAAAGGCAACGCTTCCGTTAACACCGCCGCTTTTTCAATAAATGCATTCATCTGAACCCTTACACATTGATCTGAACATACGCCTCGGTACAGTTACAGGTATAAACCGTCGCACTCCCTGTTCCCAAACCCAACTCAATACGAATCAACAACTCCATCTCGGAAACCGCCTTCACCATTTCCTCCATTGAACTTGCCGCTTGAACGCCCCCCTCAACGGCCTGGGTGGTTCCATAAAAAATATTCACACGTTCTTCATCCACCTGCGCCGCAGCATATCCAATCGCATCCATAATTCGACCCCAATCCGGATATGTTCCCGCCCAAGCCGTCTTATTTAGCAATGAATTCGCCACCGACCTAGCCGCCAAATCTGCCTCATCAGCCGTCTGTGCCCCTTCTACCGTCACCGTCACAAACCGATCCGCACCTTCGCCATCCCGAACAATCATCATCGCCAAATCAAAACAAATTTCATTTAACGCCGAAACAAACGCTCCATAGCCTACCGGTTCCGTTTTTTCAACCACCGCACCCGAAGCACCATTCGCCAAAAGTAACACCGTATCGTTAGTGCTTTGATCCCCATCAACCGTAATCCTATTAAAACTCTGATCGACTGCCGACGTTAATACCTCTTGCAAAAGGCTCGGCTCCACAACCGCATCGGTCGTAATGAAAGCCAACATCGTTGCCATATTGGGCTCAATCATACCCGCGCCCTTGGCCAACCCCGTTAGCCGAACCGACACAC
The DNA here is from genome assembly GCA_913065005.1 of uncultured Verrucomicrobiota bacterium. Taxonomy (GTDB): domain Bacteria; phylum Verrucomicrobiota; class Kiritimatiellia; order Kiritimatiellales; family Pontiellaceae; genus Pontiella. The sequence goes on from CAJYAJ010000026.1 coordinate 8,398, forward strand.
CGCCCAATTCAATATCTCGCACCACCTGTTTCGATCGCGTATCCGTGGTCATCATCGCCCGAGCTGTCACATCAACCTGATCCACCGCTGCTGAATCCGCCAAAGCAACCAGCCCTGGCCCAATTTTATCCATCGGTAATTGAGGGCCAATCTTACCCGTAGAGCAAACCAATATCTCCTCAGGAAGACACGCCAGCTCACCCGCAGTTTGGCTCGCCATCAACATTGCCGCCTCCATCCCCACAACGCCCGTACAAGCATTGGCAACGCCACTATTCACCACGATCGCCCGCGCCTGCGGCTCCACCAAATGAGCCCGACACAATTTCACAGGCGCCGCACAAACTTGATTGGTCGTAAAAACCCCAGCCGCAGCCGCCGACACATCGGAATAAATCAACGCCATATCCAACGATCCATCCGCCTTGATGCCCGCCGATATACCACTGCTCCGAAACCCCTTAGGCCATCCGATCTGTTGATTTGTATTTTTCATATGTGTACTCACTCCAACCCACACTTCATTAAATGCTTTTTTCATCCCTACCGGAAACAAAAAAAGCCTCCCGGCATGGGAGGCTCTCTCTGATTCCTATCTCCAACAATTAACGTTTAGAGAACTGGAATCGTTTACGCGCTCCCGGTTGTCCCGGTTTCTTTCGCTCTTTCACACGCGAATCGCGAGTAAGAAATCCTGCTTTTTTCAACACGGCTTTCATCTCTTCATCCAACGAAGACAACGCTCGTGAGGACGCATGCACCACCGCACCACACTGACCTGACTTTCCACCACCCTTCACAGAAGCAATCACATCATACTTGCCTAAGCCACCAATTGCCTCGAAAGGCTTTTTCAGCAATTCAATTTGTAATGCTGTACCAAAATAATCGGTTGCATCCTGTCCATTCACCTGGATAGATCCACTACCTTCACTCAAACGAACCCGCGCTACTGAGCGCTTCCGCCGTCCTGTTGCTGCCACTGCTGTATCTGTCGCCATCGTATTTATTCCCGATTAAAGTTCCACTTTCAGTTCACCCAGTTTCTGCGCTGCATGTGGATGATCTGGACCCACATACACCTTCAAACGCTTCAATGTCTGGCGAGCCTGACGATTGGTAGGCAGCATTCCTTTCACCGCCTGCGTTATAATCCGCTCCGGATTTTTCTCCCGAATGGTCGCCGCCGACTTCTCGGTACGTCCACTCGAATATCCTGAGTAATCCTGATAAATCTTATCTTGTTCTTTATTTCCGCTGAGCTTCACCTTTTCACAGTTCACAACAACGACAAACGCCCCCGTATCCACATGGGGTGTGTACGTAGGCTTATCACGCCCCCGCAACGCATCTGCAATCACAACAGCTAAACGACCTGTTGGTAAATCCGTAGCATCCACCAACAGCCACTCCCGCTGCACGTCTGCTTCTTTAGGCATAAATGTTTTCATTTCAAAAGTCCTCACAACGATTTCTGTGCTTCACACAAGGGAGCAGAAGCTATAGAAACCACCTCCCCCTGTCAACCCTCTGACAGCAAATAGTTTTACTCTGTTCTACCCCGCAAAACTTGCTATAACTCTTTCCATGCACTCGAAAGCCGATCAACTGAATCGATCTCCTCTGCGCCCCTGGCACACCCAACTGCTACACCTCCTCCTATTTGCTCTTATTTCGCTATTTTTAATCAGCCAACTTTATCCTTTTCTATCCACGACAAAGCCCCCGCATCGAGGCTGGCTCACCATCGAAGGCTGGATCGATGATCACTCCCTCAAACAGGCCGTAGAAATTTATCATGCCGGATCATACTACGGCATTCTCTGCACCGGTGGGCCCCTCGAAACCGGCAGCTACCTGAGCCCCTACCGCACCTATCCAGAAATGACCGCTGCCCGTCTACAACACCTCGGCATTCCGCACGCATCCGTTCGTCCAATTATCGCCCCTCATGCCCAACGAGACCGAACCTACAGCGCCGCTCTTGCCCTTCAGAAACATCTCGATCAACACGCACTCACCAATCAACCCATTCACCTTATCACCATCGGACCACATGCACGACGCAGCCACCTCCTCTTCCGCAGAGCACTCGGGCCCAATACACCCATCGGCGTCACCGCACTACCCGACCCCGACTATCCACCCAACCGCTGGTATACCTATAGCAAAGGCGTTCGCAATGTTCTTTCCGAAGCCATCGCCTATCTCTATGCAAAAATAGATCCAACCCCATGAACGAATCCAATCCCCATCTATGGCTCCACCTGGCACTTCTTCAATTACTCGAAGAAAATCGGACCGATTCGCTCACAGGCATTCTCAATCGCCGAGGATTCGAGGAAGCCCTTGGCCAATACCAAGCAACCGCACAACGATACAATCGCCCATTAACTCTCATCCTCATTGATATGCGCGGCTTGAAAAGTCTCAATCAAAAGCACGGCCATGTAGCTGGAGATCAAGCACTAAAAACACTCGTTCAACTTATTCAAAAAAATAAACGCCACGCCGATATCATCGCTCGCGTCGGAGGAGACGAATTTGTACTGCTGCTTCCTGAAACCGATACACAACAAGCGATGCATGCCATTCAGCGAATTCAAACTGATTTGCACACGCACCAAATTGAGATCACCTACGGTATCGCTCAAACCCCCAGTAAAGATCTGTATCTCGATGCCGACCAACAGCTTAGAAAATAGATCCGCTTAGAACCGAATGCACGACGAATGAATTGCATCGATCTCAGATTTAATCTTCGAGATCACATCACAATCAACTGCATCACTCACTCGCATCAAAGCCAATGAATATTCACCACTCAAATCATGTGGATTACGCATATCATTAATGTTCAATCCCGCTGCCGCTAAGGACTGCCCAATTTGACCAATCACACCCGGACGATCCTTGTAGATGAATAACACCGCCGTACCCATCGGCTCAAAGTAAAGCTTATCAAAATCGTTGATCCGCGAAATCATCATATTGCCTTCAGCCAATGTGCCGCGCACACTAATGCGTTTGAAGGTTGCAGCATCAACAGCCGTGGTCACATCCACCGTGATGGAATTTCCATATCCCTTGGAAGGATCAGTCTCACGGTTAAAATATTCCACACCCTTTTCTTTCAGATAGTCAATCGCCGCATCATATCCCATTGAACGATCAAACTCTTCGCTCAACGCCGCTAACACCTGAACCAACAACCAATCTTTATAATTCGCTAACTCGCCATAAAAACTCGTCTCCAATACCTCAACATGTTGATTTCCACCCGCAATACCACGGCAAAGGTGCGCCAAAGCAAACGCCAACTCCGAATACGCTTTGTCCAATCCTTCCGGCACATCCCGATTCACGATATAAGAAGCAATCCCTTTATCATCCAATCCAATAATCTGCGTGGCTGCTCGAGAAGCCGCATTAAAATTCGCCTCTTGAGTGCTCGCACCCAAATGCGGCAGCATAATATCGGCAATATCGGCAATCGGCTTATCCCCCGCCTCATCCTTCGGATACACATCATTTAACAAACGTAACTGCTTCTCCTCTTTTAATGCCCGGAAATCATCTTCATTCAAAATACCCGCACGCGCGCAATTAATCAGCGTTCCGCCCACTTTCATGCGTCCAATCAAATCCGCATTAATGATCCCCCGCGTCTCATCGTTTTCAGGCATATGTAACGAGATATAATCGCAGGATTCAAAAATTTCCGGCAAGTCGACCGGGGTTGCGCCCAAATCATGCGCACTCTTATCCTTCAAGAAAGGATCAAAAACCATTAACTTAACATCAAAGCCACTCAACCGTTTTGCCACTAACTGACCAATCGCACCAAATCCAACAATGCCAACGGTTTTACCCGTAACCTCACTGCCCATTAAATTTTTCTTCTCCCACTTTCCAGCCCGACACGAAATATCACCTGGAATCAAATGACGCGCATCCGCCAACATCAGTGCCACCACCTCTTCAGCAACCGCATTTGCATTTGCTCCCGGCGTATTCATCACATCCACCCCGCGCGAACGAGCATATTGAGTATCAATCGTATTATACCCCGCACCTGCACGAACAATAATTTTCAAATTCGGCAATGCATCGATGATCTCAGCCGTGACCTTTTCAGAGCGAACAATCATTGCATGGGTATCCGCATGTTCCGCCACCAATGACGAAAGTTCATTCGATTCATCCTGCACCACGTCATAGCCGCCATGTGCGATTAATGTTTCACGAGCCACTGCCGCTAATTTTGTGGGTATAAGTACTTTTTTCATATTGATCTCTTTCCTTACTAATCCTCTAAGAGCGGGCTAACGTACCATTCCCCCTCATCGAATCAAGCTTTGACAAATTCGGATTTTGTGTAACATTCGGTGTTCTATATGAAAACTTGCGTGCCAACTGTAAAAATACTCCTCCTTCTCCTGCTCACAACCTCATTAGCAAGTTGCGTCGGCTATCACTTCAATGGAACTACCCCGCATCACATTTCCACCGTCAAACTCGCTCCGATCATCAATCAAACCGATGAACCCGCAATCGAACGCCAAGTCACTAGAGCCATGCGCAGCTTTATTCAGTTTGATGGACGACTCAAACTCGTTGATCACGATCAAGCAGATGCTAAAATTGAAATTACGCTAAAGGCCTACCAAAACAACCCCATTGCCTATCGTTCCGAAGATCGCGAAGTCGCGCCCCGCTTTTATCGTCAATCGATCACCGCAACCGCCCGCTTAATCAATCTTTCAACCGGACAACTCCTTCAAGAAGCAACGAACCACGGCGAAGCCCTCTTTGAATTTGAATCCGATCTATCCACCTCAAAGCGCAACACACAAGCCGAAGCAGCCAATGAACTAGCTCGGCTTCTCTTCAGCGATCTCATCGAAACCTGGCAATAAAAAAACCCGCCCTCATGCGGACGGGTTTATCAATCATCTGTGCCAATCACTTACGCTAATTTACGCAATTGATTCGTTGCACTTGTTTTACGACGAATAGCCGTGTTCTTCGTAAGAACACCCTTCTTCGCTGCTTTATCTAGAACCGAATGGTACGTTTTTAACGCAACCGCACCTTGTTCCGCATCACCCGCTGTCAACGCTTCCATCATCGCTCGACGAGCACTCTTCACACGCGTCCGCACCTGAAGATTCTCTTCACGGCGCACTTCATTTTGACGCATTCTTTTTTTCGCACTTTTTAAATTTGGCATATTCTCAAACCTTTCTCGCTCTTTCAGACAAGGGGGAGCATCATAAGCATGCACACTTCGAAGTCAACCCGCAACTAACCCGATTTTCTACCGAATTAAACCCCAATGTTCCCGAAAAGGCCAATAAACAAAAACCGCCGGCCCGCGGAAATCTTTTCGAGGCACGCCGCCAAAAAATCGCCCATCCAAGCTCATCCCCGGCGCCGTATTATCACCACACATTAAATAGAGATCTTCACCCAACTCAATCACATCCGTAGCCGTCGCCAAAAGACCATCATTTCCATGCCCACCTTGATAGACCGGATCCGTTGCAATTTGTTGGAAAATCGCAGGATCGGTCACCGGTTTTCCATTCACGACCAATCGGCCCTCTTGAATTTGAATACGCTCCAATGGCATCCCCACCATCCGTTTAATATAAAACGTATTTTTCCGCACCTGATTATGTTTTATATGACGCGTATCAAATACCGCGACATCGCCCCGATTCGGAGATCGAAAATTATACGCCATTTTATTCACAATCACTTGATCGCCCGTAATGATTCGTCCGCCAACTATCACTTCATCTTTCTGATAGACCCGTTTTATCTTTAATATATCTTTCATGTATGAGGGAATTCGATGATCCACGCCCCCAATGTTCAATAAAACGGAATCTCGAAAGGGGCGAACCGCTTGAAGCGATCCACTCGTCTTAGCTCGAACTTCTTTGTAGGAAGCTCCTGAGAGCAACCATTTCGGCAGTTTTGTAATCGGATTATCAAAAACGCCAGGCCCCATCTGCGCCTCCGCATTAATTCCATTCAATGTGGGCTGCATCGAGCCCGTCGGTATTTTAAACGGCTCAAAAAAGAAGGCTCGGATTGCCATGGCAGCAGCCACTGCCACAATAATGACCTCCACATTTTCCCGCATACCTTGACGTAACCGAAAAGGGTAGACCTGATCAATCGCTTCTTCGAGTGCCTTCATCGCTTGGGGTCGATTGCCCCGTCCTGTTTCACAAATCTGCCGAAACACATCTTCCGCCTGCCGGAGTGTTTCTAGCTCCCGCTGATCCGCAATATCCTCGCGCATGTTGCGCGCATGCTTAGCCGACTGCAGCAACTGCTTTGCTTCTTTCTTGGTTTTACGTTTTCTTAAAAAATTCATGTTCATTTATGATTTGTTTTTAATACCGCAATGAAAGCTTCTTGAGGAATATTCACTTTACCAATCTTCTTCAACTTCTTCTTACCTTCCTTCTGACGCTCTAGCAATTTACGTTTTCGAGAAATATCACCCCCGTAACATTTTGCCGTCACATCTTTTCGGTAAGCCCGAATCGTCTCTCGAGCAATAATTTTACCATTCACTGCCGCCTGCAAAGCAACCGTAAAAGCCTGACGCGGAATCACATCCAATAATGATTTACACATCTGACGACCTCGAGACTCCGCCTTCGAACGATGCACAATGCTCGAAAACGCATCCACCACCTCTCCATGAATCATAATATCCATTTTTACCAACTCAGAGGGTTGATACTCCGCATATTCATAATCCATCGAAGCATATCCCCGACTCACCGTCTTCAGCTTATCATAAAAATCAATCAACACCTCATTCAGTGGCATTCGACACGTCAACATAACCCGTGTTCCATCAATCGAATCGGTTTTAACAATTTCACCCCGCCGGTCCATGATTAACTGCATCATCTCACCCATAAAATCCGTTGGAGTGATGATCGTCGCCAAAATCATCGGCTCTTCAATTTGCTCAATCAGCGTGGGGTCGGGAAGATACATCGGATTATCAATTTCCTGCTCTTCACCGCTCTTCAAAATCACATGATAAACCACATTTGGGTATGATGAAATAATATCTAAGTTAAACTCCCGCCGCAGACGTTCCATAATGATTTCCATATGCAACAACCCTAAAAATCCACAACGAAACCCAAACCCCAATGCAATCGAAGATTCAGATTGAAAACTGAAAGAAGCATCATTTAAGCGCAACTTATCCATACTGGCACCCAACTTTTCATAATCTGATGTCTCCACCGGATAGATGCCCGAAAAAACCATCGGGTGAATTTCCTGAAAGCCTGGCAAAGGGGCCTCTGAGGGATTTTTTTGTTGGGTGAGTGTGTCGCCAATTTGAATCTCTGAAGCATCTTTTATATTAGCAATAACATAGCCAACCGCACCCTCTTCCAGTTGCTTCTGTTTGCTCATTTCCGGCGTAAAAACACCCACTTCTTTGATTTCATAGCTCTGACCCGTGCTCATCACCAACACCCGATCGCCCGCTTTCAATATGCCACTAAACAGACGCATATAAACAACAACACCCCGAAAGGCATCGTATTTTGAATCAAAAACCAACGCGCGCGTTAAATCATCACTGGCTCGCGTTGGAGCAGGAAAGCGTTCGACGACCGCTTCTAATACCTCTTCCACTCCCAAACCCGATTTGGCACTTACTTGCAACGCCTCACTCGCATCAATCGCCAAAATATCTTCAATCTGCTGACTCACCATCGGAATATTCGCATTGGGCAATTCAATCTTGTTCAACACCGGCAAGATTTCTAACTCGTTGCCACTCGCCAAATAGGTGTTCGAACCCGTTTGTGCCTCAACACCCTGTGCCGCATCCACCACCAACATGGCACCTTCACACGCCTCTAAAC
>CAJYAJ010000027.1 GCA_913065005.1 uncultured Verrucomicrobiota bacterium
TGCTTTTTTCCGCACACCCCATGAATCGCCGCGCTGCCCCTATCCCCACTGGTGGCACCCAAAATATTCAGACAGCCACCCCGTTGCTCCAAAATATACGCAAACAAATTTCCTAGCAACTGCAACGCCACATCCTTGAAAGCCAACGTCGGCCCATGAAACAGTTCCAAAATATAGAGATCACCCACCGCCACGCTCGGCGCCACTTCAGGATGACGAAAAGAAGCATAACTTTTATCCACCAAGGTCCGTAGATCCGCATCAGGAATATCCGTCGCAAAAAGCCGAATCACCTCAAACGCCAACTCACTGTAACTTAACTCACGCCAAGCCGATAACCGATCACGCACATCCGGCAATCGCTCCGGTAATAGCAATCCGCCATCGGTCGCTAAACCCGTCATAACCGCATCCTGAAATGCGACCGAATCCATCTTTCCTCTTGTGCTTATGTATTTCATGTCTCTACCTTCAACAACTCCCTAAAGTGTGAGCGAAGCAATCGACCTCATAAAGAATAAAATTGCTTCGAACTCATGCTATATATAAAGTGCCCATTTTCTGAGGAGATCAGTGTGAAAAATGACATTCAGACCATTATCGATGCCTTGATTCCACTCTATGCGCAAAGCGAAGACGATTTACCCAATCAAGCACTCTGGAATCATCCAGATATCGAAAAAATCTACACCATCCAAAATCAGCTCATTGACCTGCTATTTCCTGGGCGAAGTATCGGCGACACGCAACCCCTCGATGCTTTTTTCAAAGAGCAACTCACTCAACTCATCCCCCCCCTGCAAACCGAAATTGAAAAAGCACTCCCCTTTCGCTGGAAAGCCGCCGCCGATCTGCATGAAAACCGCGTTCCGATACCCGACCTTCCTCTCGCAAGTGAGCACCTGCTCCACCAATTCATCCAAACACTACCCCATGTCCGAGAAATGCTCATCGCAGACATTCAGGCCGCCTACAATGGAGATCCCGCCGCACTCAGTTATGCAGAAGTAAAACTCGCTTATCCCGGTCTACTCGCCATTGCTGCCCATCGCCTAGCCCATGAACTCTATCAGCTCGACCTTCCCTTAATTCCGCGCATCATGAGCGAACGCATCCACTCACTCACCGGCATCGATATCCATCCCGGCGCCAGCATTGGTAGCGGCTTTTTCATCGACCACGGCACCGGCGTCGTGATTGGCGAAACCTCTCACATCGGTAACAACGTCAAGCTCTATCAAGGCGTGACCCTTGGAGCCAAAAGCTTTCCACTCGACAAACACGGACGCCCCATTAAACACATTCAACGTCATCCCACCGTAGAAGATCACGTCATCATTTATGCCAACAGCACCATCTTGGGAGGCGATACCATCCTCGGCGAACGAACCGTAGTAGCCGGTAACGTCTTTCTCATGGAAAGCACCCCACCCGACAGCTTTGTCACCCGCGCAGAAAGCGGGGTACAAATCCGAACACGCTCCCAAACAAAAAATCAGGATGGAATCTAATCGATTTGCTCAAAAAAGGGCTAGACTCCCCGCGATCAATTCCCTACATTCACCCCTCTTTTGCAAAGAAAACCCGTATATCGAGATGATTCGACGGGTAGAAAGACGGTAAACAATGCCAAAAATGAAAACCAAACGATGTGCCGCCAAGCGGTTCAGCAAAACCGGAACCGGTAAGCTGAAACGGAACCACATGGGCGGAAGCCATATACTTTCAAACAAAAACCGGAAGCGGAAGCGCAAGCTGCGTAGCACCGACATTGTCGATCATGCAGATATGAAGCGCATCACCCCCTTCATCTAAATTTCGGAGACAGATACCATGCCAAGAGCAACCAATGGACCGGCTTCGCGCCGCAGACGTAATAACCGCCTTAAACTCGCTAAAGGATTTAAAGGCTCTCGTAGTAAGCTTTTCCGCCAAGCAACGGAAGCCGTCGATCGCGCGCAAGCAATGGCGTATGTTCACCGTAAAGTCAAAAAGCGTAGCTTTCGTCAATTATGGATTGTGCGGATGAATGCCGCCTGTCGCTTAAACGGTGTTTCATATAGCCGCTTCATTGATGGCTGCAACAAAGCCGGCATTACCCTAAACCGTAAAGTCCTCTCCGAGATCGCTATTCACGATCCAGAAGGCTTTACAAAAGTGGTAGAGACCGCGAAAACGAAGATCGCATAACGATCCATCCTTGTTTTAACAAAAGCGTCCTGCCGGACGCTTTTTTTTTACCCATACCCAATATCCTTCTCGGGTTGGGAATTGCCCAAAACAACTTTGTATTCTGCTATCAATGGATTAAAGTCCTCACATGAAATCAATCATAAAGAAATTGGTCGATCGACAACCGATCACCGCCGATGAAGCCGCGGAAAGCATGAAACTCATCATGAGCGGAAAAGCCACACAAGCGCAGATGGGTGCGTTTATCATAGGATTACGCCTCACTGGAGAAACGCCCGAAATCATTGCAGCCTGCGCCGAAGTCATGCGCGCGCATGCCACTCCGATCCCCTGCAAAGATCCCAACGCGATTGATATTGTCGGAACCGGCGGAGACGGTGCACACACCTTTAATATTTCAACGACCGCCGCTTTCGTCATCGCCGGCGCAGGCGTCACCGTCGCCAAACATGGCTCTTATGGGGTCTCTAGCCGCTGCGGGAGTGCCAACGTCCTCGAACAACTCGGTATCAACCTCACCTACTCACCCGAGCAAATGGCGCGCTGTCTCGAAAAGATCGGTATCGCCTTTCTGTTTGCCCCCGCACTCCACCCCGCCATGAAGCACGTAGTCGGCCCCCGACGCGAGCTTGGCGTCTGGAGCCTCTTTAACATCCTAGGGCCCCTTTGTAACCCCGCCTCGGTTCGACGCGGGCTCACGGGTGTATTCAAACCCGAGCTGCTTCCGATCGTTGCCGAAGCTTCTCAGCACCTCAACGTCGTGCATCAACTTATCGTGCATGGATGTGATGGCTTGGATGAAATCACCACAACCGCACCCACAAAAATGATTGAAGTCAAAGAAACCATTCTTCAGTCACTTGAATTTCATCCCGCAGAGTGGGATCTCCCACTGGCAGATCCGAGAGAACTAACCGGCGGAGAACCCGAAGAGAATGCGGCAATCACACGCGCCATACTTGCCGGTGAGCTTCAAGGTGCCAAACGGGATATTGTGATGGTCAACGCCGCCTTCACGCTCTACACCGCCGGTGCGGTACCGACTCCTCGGGAAGGATTCGAGCTAGCTGGGGAATCCATCGACTCCGGCCAAGCTACACAAAAACTGACGGAGCTAGCCGCCTTATCTCAAGGCGAATAAACGATCAAGAATCGATCGAATTAAATCGGCGACCAAAGAAATGATCATAGAGATGCTTCTTGATCGGCTCTAAACCCTCTTCCAACTCCGCCGAGATCGCATAGATAGGCTCCCCAATCTCCCGCTCAAATACCGCCAATTTTTCATCCGCCTCAGGCGAATCCATCTTATTCGCCACGATTGCATACGGCGTGGTTGCCAACGCCTCACGGTGCAACGTTAACTCTTCTTTCAAATGCAGATAATCATCGAGTGGTTCCCGTCCATCACTGCCCGCCATATCGAGCACAAACAATAAAAAGCGCGCCCGTTCAATATGACGTAAGAAATGGTGACCTAAACCCACCCCTTCGTGAGCACCATCAATCAAACCCGGAATATCTGCGATCTTCAACCGGCCAAAATCTTCGTACTCAAGCGTTCCCACAATGGGATTGAGCGTCGTAAACGGATATGAAGCCACCTTCGGGTGCGCTTGCGTCAGTTTCGTCAGTAACGTCGATTTGCCCGCATTGGGATAGCCCACCAAGCCCACATCCGAAATCAACTTCAGCTCCAACCATAAAACCACTTCATCGCCCGACGTCCCTTCAGTAAACTGCCGAGGAGCGCGGTTGGTTGAGCTTTTAAAACGCGCATTCCCAATCCCGCCTTTACCGCCTTTGGCAACCATAAGCTCATCGCCCTCTTGAATCAATTCTCCGACCCACTCCCCCGTCTCCACATCACTCACCACGGTACCCGGTGCCACCTTCACGATACAATCATCACTATTGCGACCATGACAATTTGAACCCATGCCATGCTGCGCATGTTTCGCTTTACGATGCGGTTCATAATAAATCGGCAAAAGCGAATCCTCGTTTGCATCGCACCGCAGAATCACTGATCCGCCATGGCCCCCATCGCCCCCATCCGGACCCCCCTTCGGAATAAATTTCTCCCGCCGGAACGATACACAGCCATGGCCGCCATTGCCAGCACGCGCATAAAGCTTCACACGATCTCTAAATAAAGTTGGTTTCATAGGATACCTATATCGCCTACAGAAGGTAAAAGGCAAAATAAAAGGCGCCTGCTCGCACAGACGCCTGAAAATAGATCCATTTCAGCGTTAAGCCGAAACTTCTTCACGAATGTGAATTTTGCGCTGGCGCTTATCAAACTCCACCACACCATTCTTCAATGCGAAAAGGGTATAATCCTTGCCACATCCCACATTCACACCTGGATGAAAACGCGTACCCAACTGGCGCACCAAAATACTACCCGCCGTTACCTTCTCACCGCCAAAACGCTTCACGCCCCGACGCTGTGCATTACTATCGCGACCGTTGCTTGATGAACCCTGTCCCTTTTTATGTGCCATGACAAACCTCCCAATCGTTATGCCGTAATCGCGTCTACTTGAATCTTCGTCAATTCCTGACGATGACCAATCTTCCGACGGTACCCTTTACGACGTTTCTTTTTAAATGAATAAAGTTTCTTTCCACGAAGATGCTCAACCACAGATGCCGTTACCTTCGCACCCTCCACAACCGGTGTTCCCACGGTCAATGCGGTGCCGTCTGATACAGCCAATGCGGCAAATTCTAATGATGCGCCTGCATCCCCATCCAGCAATTCCACATCCAGCTGATCTCCCTGCTGAACCCGATACTGCTTTCCACCTGTCTCTATTACTGCGTATGCTTCCATCACAAAACCTCTAAACCAATGTTGTCGGACTTTTTTGTCCGTAAAAAACAAGACGCGGAATCTACGGAATCCCGCCCAAACCGTCAACCCCAAACCACGAACAATTAGGCCCCCGCCTCTTCCGTTCTAAAAAGCCAACGCCACGGCATTGACACAGCCTCCCCTCAGTTCGTATAACCATCCACACCGATTGGGGGATTAGCTCAGCTGGGAGAGCGTTTGACTGGCAGTCAAAAGGTCGTCGGTTCGATCCCGATATCCTCCACCACTTTTTCCACCTCTATTACCAATGCCTGAACAGATAGGGCGCTGGATCAACATCAGCCCCAAATTCCACCTTCACCACATCCGTCGCATAGCCTGCCTTCATCGTTTCGGGGATCGAAAACATAAAGGTTTGCTCATCAAGGGTATAAGGAATCTCTTCTCCCGTTCGCAATAGGGTAACGCGCACCGGATTCCCTGGGCACTCCCTCAAAACAATAGGATTGGCTTCCGTGGCATGCTTTGCACGAGCATGGAAATACCAAACCCGATCTTTGAGCGTGACCGGCACATTGCACCGTTTTGGCCACAGACCGCCCCCATTGATCCCAAAAATAGACTCTTCGTTGGTCTCCATCCAGGTTTCCATCTCTCCAAATAAGCGCCAAACCTCATCCTGCAAGGTTCCATCGGGACGCGGTCCAATATTAGCCAACATGTTTCCGCCCATACAGCGCACCTTTGCCAACTCCATCAAAAACGCATCCGTGGGAATAATTTGTTCGCCCCGACCCAGTTGATAATGCCATGAGCCGCCTTGAATAATGGTGCATAGCTCCCACCACCAACCATTTTCAACGATGGGATCGATAAACTGAGGCTGCGCCATCTGATACCCTTCCGGCGTTGCATGATCTCCACTGCCTTGCCCTCGATTACTACAAATAATACCCGGCTTCCATGCCTGGATTTTTTCAACCGTCGTTCCATGCCCCCCATCGCCCCACCAGATATCAGGCTGATATTTTGTAATTAATTCTTCGACCTGTTTTTCGTTAAACTCCTTATACGCGGCCCAGCGTGTGGAAGGTCGCTTCGGTAAATGCTTCACCCGCTCCCCTTTGTAATTCACGATCACATCGCTCTGCAGCGAAAAATTCATGTAGTCGCGATCAAAATACCAATCCATACCCGAATAATAGAACCCCACCTTGAGCCCATGTTTGCGGCATGCCTTCACATAGGGCTCAACTAAATCTCTTCCGTTCAACGATTGGCGGACCCCCATCAGCGCCCAATCTGAATCCCACAAAGCATATCCATCATGGTGCTTCGTGGTGAGTACCGCATACCTGAACCCTGCCCGACTCGCGCCCTCCATCCAGCGATCAGGATCATATTCCGTTGGATTAAAGGTTTCAGCGGCAGCCCACATTTTTTCCTGTGGATAATAAACGCCTTTATTCTCCCGCTCCTGCGTCCACCGACCTGACCAAGCCTCACCTGAAGGTTCGAACTCACTCACAATCCCCCAATGCATGAAAAGCCCAAGCCCGGCCTCTGGCCACCATTGCGCATCCGGATGCGTTGTACGCTCACGAAGCACCTGTAATTTACGATTTTTAGACTGATTCCACATCGGCCAGGTGTAATATTTTTTGCCATCCCGAATCTCAATTTCCGGAATAATTTGCTCACCCGTATCCTGATCGAAATACGCATTCGCACCCCCATCGACCGCTTGCTGATCCGGAGCCTTCCCTTCCACCTCGAGCAACGGCAACAGCAAAGCCCCACATCCAATCCATAACAGCCACTTTAAAACAGATACTTTCATACGACCCTCCAATACCCAAAATCACGATATGTATCTAACGACATCTCACCTTTTTCAAGAGCAAAACGTTAATTGAAGCTTCGGCTAACCAGAACGTAAAATGTCCACGATGTTAGGATTCGCCGAAAATTGCCCACCTAAATCAGCAGAAGATCCATCGACCCAATCCGTGCGGTTCTGAACCTGAATCAACGCCTGTGAGTAATTACAGTGACTGAAGAAAAGCAATAAGTGCACCCCGTAACCAATGCGCCAACCCCACAAGGCGACCGCTGGAAAATCACCCTGCCCACCAATATTCTCCATCCAACATCTTCAGCTCAAGCGTATCTGCGAAAGCAGAAAACGACCCGCTGATTAATCCCATCAAACACACGGTAAAAAACTTCTTCATTTTCATTTCCTCTCTCTAATCAAATACTTCTTTTTCATAATCCAACGGATTCACCCAGCCCGTCTGCTCGGCCGTGAATTCTCCCACCATACATCGTTCATAAAAATTCTATCCATGTTCAACCGAATAGCCATACGTCTCAAAAACCGCGCTCTGCCCTAGCACCCGCGGATCGCTTTGCTCTCGCAGTATCTTCAACATCCGAATAAAACGAGTGGTATAATTCGTCATACTATAATGATTTGAAACCGCTGTATAATCCCCTGAACTTAAATTTAATGTGTGAGCATCCCACTAAAAGGACCTAAAATAGGTATCTTAATCTTCCGAAGAAGAATCCATAAATCTCATATCTGAGACATATTCATTTTGGTTAAAAACACTTATATCTTCAACGAGCTCACCATCAATCATAACGTTATCAAAGATGAAACCCCTAAGAGGAGCTGCCTCCGTACCCCATAACGTTTCGGGATCACCCATAATAGAATACGCCGTAATATCGATATTCTGAAATAAAATATTTCGAATCTCACCCGCACCCCGCGCCTGCTCATAATCCGGATGCTTCTGCCAAGGCGCCGCACTCAAAATACCAAAGGATGAACGTGTAGGGCGCGGATCCGTAACCCGAATATTTCGAAAAATAATATTTTCACCCCCTGCCTTGTGACCCGCTCCTCGTAAATTAAAGACACGACCCCCTTTATGGGTATTAAAAATAGAGCGGTTATAAATCACATCACAATCTTCAACGATAATTTTACGCTCTGTTAATGATTTATGCATATTGCCAATAGGAGTTAGCACAAAGGCAGAACCATTTGCATCGGTCCAGAAAACCACTCGGCGAATCCCCAGCCCATTCACATACACACAATCATCCTGCGTTCGAATAAAACAGTCTTCAATGAGCGTGTTTCCAAAGGGATTAATCCCATCACCATTACGACGCCATGTAAAAATCTTGACCCAACAAACTTCGTTAGGCTGCTCAGGTTGATACTGATTGATCAACATCAACGAGTGCATCGCCGAATCCGTCAACGTAATCCCTTCAACCGTGGTATTACGCGCCCCATGAATATCAATCGGTTTATACTTCCAATAATCTGGCGATGGGGGCGTATCGCAGTCTGGATGAGGGTATCTTTCGCCAGAAAGGGTTCCATGCCCAAAAATTCGAATATGATGCCCATCATTACTCATCTTCTCATTGTTCATGGTTCCATGAACAATCGCATCCCCCGGAATATAATAACTTTTCTCCGCATGGACGCGAAAACAACGCCCTATCTCATGCACCCCCGGCAAAAAATAGAGAACCTCCCAATCCCCCTCGGTCGGCGGAACCTGGCCCGGCTCAACGCAAAATACGCGGGGGTCATCCGTAGACGGTTTATCCTCGATAAACGGATTGGCAAAAATAGTCAGGGTATGTATCGGAGGGCCCTGATAGAATGATTTGTCATCCCATCCCTTCATATCAATGCGACCGGTATCTTGCTGATCCATCTGACCATCAATATCCACCGTAAAAAGCGCCGGATGATCGAGAGAGACATACGCTTTTCCATCAATCACTTTGCATCTATTCACAGAATGGCTGGGTCGAGCCACCGCACGGGTAATCGGTTCTCCATTAACCTTTGAAATCTCAATCTCAACCCGATTATGGCTGGCCATTTCAAAGTTTATGTAGGTATTACTCCATTTATCCAAACGCCAATAATACGCATTTGCTGTCACTCCATTTGTCACTCCATCAGACTTACAAGTAGTTACAAATGCAAATGCATCTATCCATTTATTCGACCCTTGTATTCTAACTTTAAAACTATAATGCGGGGAGGGTTCCAAACCGGGCACCGGCGGATATACATGCACCCCTTCGCTTGCTTCAGAAAAAGCGAAAACAGCCACCCCTATCAATAGGAACAGGCTAACTCGTTTACTTAATTTCATCGCTAATCACCACCTTCTCACCTCGATCTAAACCGGCCCGCAACGTATACGATCCTTTTTCGTAAACCGGTGCGCGAAATCGGTTCCCCTTGACCCGATAACAATACACCAACTCACCCGTCGTATCATTCGTTAACTCAACGACCGCATTCTCCACCGGCAACGTCACTTCCTTCAAATAAGCGATCGGCTCACGCCCCTCATTCTCCGCCACCTCAAACGTAATCGGCCAACCCACATATTGTTCCGAATCCCCTTTTTCCACATCCGCAAATCGAGGCCAACACTCAAACACCGTCTCCCCGCTCGCCTTCCGAAAACGAACAATTCCATATCCGTCTCCCCGCTCAGCCCGCACACTTCGATCTCGCGGATTCGCATACGCAAGCATCGTAATCTTATTGCCCAGCCCATCTTCATAATCACCCACCCACGGTAACGGGCTCTCTACCGGCTCGCCCCCACCCGCTTGCTCAGACTCCGGATGCCACCAACGCCCATACACCGTATTCACAATCGCTGGCGACGTAAACGCATACGGGCCATCCCGAAAGGCATCCACGCCATGCTTCACCGAAACCGCCAAATGTTGATCTCCACACAAATGCGTAGCCCGCGCACGACGTAACGCACGAACCGCTTCATTACGCCCCGTCTGCGGCCATCCATTACAATCCAAATCAGCCAACAACCGCTTCGGATTCTTATTTCCATGAATATGCACCGCTCCACAAAAAGCGGTCTGCGATAACGCCACTTTCATCTCCGCACCCCGCCAATCCCGCGCCCATGCATCCAGAAACGCCATCTGACGCGCCCCCAACAACGAGAGCCCCGGCAGGTCCACCGCCCCCCGATCATATACCGGATTATTAATATGATCGGGCCGCGGTCCCATCTGAGGAATCGTATTCATCGGCGCCGACTTAAATTTCCGATCCTCAAGAATAGCAAAACTAATGCCCCCCACATTCAAATCCGTATAGTACACCCGAATACCCTGCTTCACAGGCGTTGCATCAAACGGATCTGGCAAATTCCAGCACTGCTGCCGCTCCACCATATTCACAAACGAAGCCGGGAACATATACCCCCCATCCGCCGCACCCGAAAGACCCGCCGAAACCGCACCACTCTCGCCCCACAAATTGCCATGCCCAATATCATGGTCATCCGTAATACAAATCGTCGGACGATCCTTCATCACCTCCGCAAACTGCACCCCAAATTGCAACCAGCCATACGTTGCCTCATCGTGCGTATAATTCTGATCCCCCCCGAAAAACAGCAAATCCGGATCGTGATGTTTCAACGCCGCCACCGATGCCAACCGCGTATCAAACTCATCATCTCTCGGTGAATTGCACGACAGTACCCCCACCACAATTTCATCCTGATCAATCGGATCTTTTCGAATCAGCCCCTCAAACGAGGAAAGATCACCCAACCGCAAACGATACGGAACATCCGTTGTATTATCCCACCCTTCCAAACGAAAATGCACCGACCAACCCGGATACTCAACCGGCAACGTCTCTACCGCCTTCCACGCACCCGCCTCCATAACCTCAAGCGTCACCATCTTCGGTTCATCTGGTAACAAAGGAAAACACTGACCCGTAATTTTCAACACCCCATGATCATGCGTATAGAGCGCAAATGCCATCGCATCTTTCCGATCGAGCGAAGTAAACCACTTAACCGCCAGCTTTTCATACCGCTGCCACGTATTCGTAAAACTCTTGTCCCACCACTCGCCAACCGCACTATTATCCGACCCCTTTGCCCATTGAGTCGCTTCACCAAACGGATAGGGCTCCGTATAATTCACCGCGGCATCACACACGCACACCGCCATACCAACCATAAAACCAACCCCTATCTGCTTCATTCTAATCCCCTTTAAATCGAATAAATAAAACGCCATTGGGTTGCAACTTCACCATCGACCCAAAAGAAACCTCCGCACCACCCCACACATCCGCCAGATGATACGACTCGCTCATCAAACCCAACCGAGCCATATCCAACCTAAACGAAACCGGCTCATCAAGACGATTAAAAACGCCAACCGATCACCGGCCTGCATACCGATGCCATTAAACTCGTGGCCGAAGTAATTGAATCCAAGGTTAAGCCCTCCCAACCCTGGGGGACCCTTGCTCAAAATGCCTTCGGCAAACCTTCCACCCCCAAAACGCATGGCCACATTCAGCAGGCCATCCTCGCTATGGGTCGTCAAGATATCGATCCGCTGGGACTTGTGCCCCCGCAAGATGTCGAAATCTTGGAAGCCAGCAGCGACCACCTGGTTGTAAAGACCAACCGCTATACCTATCCCGTAGGTTCAGAGATGGCGTTTCAGCTAAACTACAGCGCCCTGCTCCGAGCCATGACTTCGCCCTTTATTTCCAAGATATGGAAAAACCTTACAGCCACCATGCAACCCTTGTTTTCACTCTCGACATCCGCCCTTGCCCCCGTCTTTGAGGAAAAGCCATAGCGAGAAGGAGCCCGTCTTCTGGGGCACGCCGAAAAAAATGAAATCGGGGGGTTAACTCAGGGGAGAACGGAGAGCAAACGGAGAATTTCGGGATAAATCCGGATCAAAGATCTGATATCAGGGGGTTAGAGAATCACATGGGGGCGGGAATCCGGCACCTTGATTTTCAGGTTGTCCACGCAACGCATTCGAGCAGGTGCGGTTATGCACCATCGCTCAAAGGGAAAATAAAAACGACGAACTCGCAATGAGTTCGCCGCAAGAAAGTATGGTCGGGGTGACTGGATTCGAACCAGCGACTTCTTCGTCCCGAACGAAGCGCTCTACCAGGCTGAGCCACACCCCGACCTTCAAAGGGGAGAAAAAAATGAAAGATTCATCTACGCTTGGCAAGCGACAATCTCTAGGAATACTGCCCCAACGGATGCGCTCGGTCATACACCTCTTTCAACCGCTCAATCGAAACATGCGTATAAATTTGCGTCGTCGATAAAGAAGCATGACCCAATAACTCTTGGACCACCCGCAACTCCGCCCCCTCATTGAGCATATGCGTTGCAAAGCTATGCCGTAAACTATGGGGCGTCAGTTCAGGGTTCAACCCACACGCCACCACATATTTTTTCATCATCCGCTCCACCGAACGCACCGAAAGAGCCCCACCCTTTCGGTTTAAAAAAAGCGGGCAAGGATCCACCGGCTCCCATGAATGCAAAAGCCGCACATCATCCCGTACCCTCATCGCTTCTCGCAATGCTTTAATCGCAAAGCTCCCCAACGGACACAACCGCTCTTTCTTGCCTTTTCCACGCACTCGCGCCGAGCCACCGATTAAATCCAACTGCGACTCCGTTAGCTCCACCAACTCATTCACCCGCATGCCCGTGCTATACAACAACTCCAGAATCGCCCGATCTCTCATGCCCGCATAGCCCTTCCATGCTTTTCGAGCCGGTGTATCTAGCTCCCCTATTTCACTCATCTGAACCGGGGCTTCCAATAAACGAACCGCCTCATCCGCGCTCAACACCTTCGGCAAATTTCTTCCTTTTCGGGGCGAACTCAATCCGTTGAACGGATTTTTATCAACCCGATTAGAGCGAACCAAAAAATGATAAAACGATCGCATCGCCGAAAGCTTTCGAGCGGTGGTCGTAGGCGCCATATCCATTTTCTGAAAATGGATCAAATAGGCACGCGCATCATACCGATCCACCTCCACCCACGCAAAAGGCGCCCGTGCATCAGCCCCCCACTTCTTCTCACAAAACTGACGGATATCGATTAGATAATTCTGAATCGTGTGCGTAGACGCATCTTTCTCGCCTTCTAGATAGCGCACAAATTCAGAAAGAGCCGCATCATCCATCTAGGCATCACTCTCCGTTTTTTTCGCTTTTGGTTTTCGGGGAGCGGGGAGCCCTAATTCCTCCTGCCGTGCTGCATAGGTCGGTAACTGATCCGCATAGCGCGCCGCCATCTTTTTCAACGCCACCAACTGCCGCTCGCTCAATGCTCCCTTGCTCTTAAACTGGCTCGCCAACGAATCATAGAACGAGCGATCATTATACTCCCGCTTACCCCGCTTCGTAGGCTCCGCCCACTCCGCAATCTGCTCCATCATCTCCAACACCGGAGCCGTCGTAGGATCAGCATTAGCCGCCGCCTGCTCACCCAACTTTAATGCCGCTTTAATCGCTTCAAAATTCTCAATCTGATCGGCATATTTTCCCACCAACGAATCCAAAAACGCCACCTGCCGATCACTCAATCGTTTGCCCATCGTCACCTGCTCACCCAATGACTGCACAAACTTGCTATCATCATACACTCGTTTACCCGCCTGCGTGGGCTCTTCAAACGTGATCCCCTGTAATAAAGCCAACTTACGCGGCGTATCTTCCCGCACCGCTTCCGGCTCCGTTAACTCCAACTCAGCAACAAATGATTCCGGAATCTGGTGATAGTAGCGACAGCACATTTTAAAGAGCATCTCTCCCTGCCGCTTCGAAAGCAACTCACCCGCTTCCGTCGTCTCTTTCACATCCGTAAACGTCTTATGATCATCATACGTTCGCTTCGCGGTTTTCACTGGCTCCGCCCATGATTGAACATGCGAAAGCGCCTCCAAACAACGCGCCACCCATGCCACATCCGCCGTCTCCCGCGCATGATCAATCCACTCCAGCAACGAAGGATAAAACGCCTCCATCATCTGCGTCCACTCCACCTTACCGTCTTCCACTTCATCCAGCCGATCTTCCATATCCGCCGTAAAGCTCACCTCAAACAGATCCTTTTTATTTCCGCTCTTCAGTTTCTGTTCCGTTCGTTGCACCAAACCAATCAACTCCCGACCCAACGTCGTCGGCACCAAAGAACGCTTTACCTTTTCAACATACTCACGCTCATCCAACTTCGACATAATCGCCGCATACGTACTCGGACGACCCACGCCATTCTCCTCCAACGCTTTAATCAACGCCGCCTCCGAATAACGTGCCACCGGCTTGGTCTCTTTCTGCTCCGTCAACCAATCCAACACATCCAATACTTCCGCTTTCTCCAACGGAGGAAGTTGCCCCTCTTCCTCCGCCTCATCCCCCTGTTTCGGACGATCCGCCGCCGCCTCCATACCGCTCACCTTCATATAACCCGGAAAAAGAATATCCGAAGAAGTCGCCCGAAAGAGATACACATTTTTCTCTCCCGCCGTCGCCTCAACCGTTCGACGCGCAATCCGTGCCGGCACCATCTGGCTCGAAACAAACCGATTCCAAATCAACGCATACAACTTTTGCTCAGCCGGCTCCAGCTTCACCCCTTCCGCCCCCGGGCGCACCGCCACATCGGTCGGGCGAATGGCTTCATGCGCCTCCTGTGCCGCCGCCCCTTTACGACTATACACATTCGGTTTTTCCGGGATATACTCTTTCCCATAGGTCGATTCAATAAACGCCCGAGCCTCGGACTGCGCACTTTTTGCAATATTAAATGAATCCGTTCGCATATAGGTGATCAGCCCACTCTCATACAACTTTTGAGCCAATCCCATCGTCCGCGCCGGCGCAAAACTCAACGCCCCCGAAGCCGACTGCTGCAATGTACTCGTTATAAAAGGAGGTCGCGCCTTACGCGTCACCTCTTTGGTCGCAATATCTGAAACCCGCAACGCCTCTTTTTCCAGTTCCGCCTGAATCGTTGCCAACTGCTCCGCACTCTTGACCGCCCCCGGTAATAATTTTCGATCCTTGGTGCCAACTGGCTCATCATTAATCCGCGCTAACTTTAATAAGAAGGGATCCAACGGCGCCTGCTGTTTTCGCACCTCAGCCCCCACCGTAAAATAGGTCGCCGGCGTAAAGCCCTCAATCTCCAACTCCCGCTCCACAACCAAGCGCAACGCAACCGTCTGAACACGCCCCACACTATTCGCCCCTCGAATCTGTCGACGCACCACCGGTGAACCCTGAAACCCCACCAACCGATCCAACACCCGACGCGCCTGCTGGGCATTCACCCGATCCATATCAATTTTTTGCGGCGTATCAAATGCCGCCAGAATCGCTGTTTTTGTAATCTCATTATACGTCACCCGATAAAAATGATCTTCCTGAACCGTCTTCTTCAATGCTTCAAACAGATGCCATGCAATCGCCTCACCCTCCCGGTCGGGATCGGGCGCCAGATAGACGTTTTCGCATGATTTCGCCACCTCTTTGAGCTCCTTCAAAATTTTCTTACCTCGCGTTGTCTCCGTATATTCCGGTTCAAATCCCTTCTCAGGATCTACGCCCAATTTTTTAGGCGGCAAATCCCGAACATGACCCACCGAAGCCATCACCACATACGACGAACCCAAAAACGAATTAATCTTCTTCGCCTTGGCCGGCGACTCTACAATAACCAAACTCTTACTCATTCGTGCTCTCCACTTTGTTAACACGTCGAACATCGGTTGCCAGCTCAATGACTCCGCCCGGCAACGTACGCACAATACGCTTCATTTCTAAACTTAATAAAATTCCACTCAAAACCGGACTCGCAATCGCACACGCCCGTCCCAACTCATCCACCTGCAAAGGCCCCACCCACAACTGCTCCACAATCCGACGCTCCTCCACGCCCAACACCACCTCCGGCCGCACCGACACCTCCGCCTCCGGCGCCGAAAGATCCGGCATCTCAAATTCAAACTCAGCCAACACATCTTCGATCGACTCAACCAAACGCGCCCCATTCTTCAAAAGAAAATGAGGCCCCCGAGCCCCCGGCAGATCCACCCGCCCCGGCACCGCCAACACCGAACGCCCTTGCTCCATCGCCGCATCCGCCGTATGCATCGAGCCCCCCTTCTGCTCCGACTCAACCACCAACGTGCCCAAACTCAATCCACTCACAATCCGATTCCGATACGGAAACGTCTGTCGATCCGCCACACGCCCCAACGGATACTC
>CAJYAJ010000028.1 GCA_913065005.1 uncultured Verrucomicrobiota bacterium
GACAGGATTCGAACCTGTGACCTACGGATTAGAAGTCCGTTGCTCTATCCAGCTGAGCTACCAGGGCGTAAAAACTACATCTGATATAGATGAGTGTTCTCTTAGGTGCAAGCGGGATTTATCCTAGCCCTACTCCACAACGATATTTTTAACCAACCGAAACCCCGTATGATTAGAACTCGTATCCGGACTCGTCTTCATCCGTGCCGCCGGACGATACCCAGAACAATAGGAATCATTACACAAAAAAGAACCGCCCCGGATCACGCGCTTCCCTAAATAAGGTTCATCTGGATCATAGCTAGCCGCCGGACCTGTTGGGTTTTTAACCACACCCTGACCCTTACTCATCGCATACGCATCAACGTGATACCAATCTGCGACCCACTCCCAAACATTCCCCGACATATCATATAATCCATACCCATTGGGAGCAAAGGTCTCGACCGGTGACGTTGTAAAAAACCCATCCGCCTCCGTATTCTTATGAGGAAATGCTCCTTGCCAAATATTAATCCGAGGCGCCTCTTCACTCACCGGCTCATCACCCCAAATAAAAACTTTTTCATCTAGTCCAGCCCGAGCGGCATATTCCCATTGCGCCTCGGTGGGAAGACTCATCCCCTTCCAATTAGCGTATGCCTGCGCATCATAATATGAGACCTGCACCACTGGATGATCCATTCGATTTGTAATCGAACTTCCCGGTCCTTCGGGCTGGCGCCAATTCGCACCCTCCTGCCACCGCCACCACTGCAATGCATGTTGCAATGAGACCGCCCCTTTCGGCGGCGTAAAAACCATCGAAGCCGGAACCAGCAACTCCGCGGCTGGAGGAGAAGCGCCTGGCGGCAACCCCTTCATTATTTCTTCCAATTCAGGCGCTTTTTCTGCCGTCGTGATATATCCCGTTTTTTCAATGAACTCCCTAAATTCCGCATTGGTGACCGGCGTTCGACTCATCCAAAATCCATCTAAGTCCACCGAATGCACCGGCCGCTCATCCGGCCGTGAACGCGCGCTCATTGGCCAGCTTTTCATAAAGCCCGCCACCTCACCCCCCATCGCAAAGGTAGCCCCCGGAATCCAAATCATTCCCTCCGGTGCCGCTGGTGAAACCGAACCAAATCGACTCGGCATATTATCGCAACACGCCTGCACTTGCGCCTCGGAATGCAATCCCAGAAACAACACAAGCATCCAAATTAAACTATGCACTTTCACGCTCATATCAAAAACCCTATCTCGTCAGAGGTCTATTTGCGACTCTCTTTTTTCCATCAAAACCAAACCAAGGGACCAACGCCCGGCCATAACCGAGTGGCCACCTCCGCCTCTAAAGCCGTCTCTGTCTCCATCGATAATGCCGTAAAAAAATCAATCCCCGTGGCCGCTTCAATTTCATCTACACTCACGAGTCGTTCACGCAGCCGCGTATACGGAGGGATGGACTGCTCCATTATGAACGCCATCACCCGAATATGATCCCTCGTTCGATCCACACAAATCTTAAAACACGCGTCAGGCACCCGAGCGCCCGAATCCAATGTAATCGAACCGGCTGAAAAAATAGGTCCGGTAAGAATCCAAATCCTCTCTTCCTGTTGCGCATAAGTTCGCGCCACATCCACTTCCAACCGCCGCCAAATGCCTCGATTCAACCACGGACGCTGCGCAATCACATTGCTCATCACAAACGTCTCCAACTGCGCCTCCCGCCCATACCGCGTCGCGATCCCGAAATTCGGTGCCATATGCCCCCGATCATATCCGCTACCCGAAAATGCCTGAGCCGACACACGCTCATTGACCCGCCTTTCAACACGAAAGGAAGAGGTTCTACGCCCCCATTTAAAATCCTCTACTCGATCCAATCGATACGCTACCCACAATGGACTTTTCCATTTCGCAGAATACCCTACACAAAAAGCCCTATTCGAAAGCACTTCGATCGGCATCTCTCCCCGCGGCTCACCCCCTACGTAAAATGCATCCGACAAATCTCCAACGTATTCCCCAGAAACATCCCGTCCAGTCCATCCCAAACGATCCCACATACGCCAAAAATCAAACGCTTGATTCATATAAAACCGATCGAACGAAGGAACGATTCGGTACATCAATTCTCGCCGTTCCCACGGAATGGCATCATAGAGCAGACAAAAAGAGAGGTGTAAACAGACACATGCCCCGATAATCGCTATCCATCTCCAACGCATACATTAGCCTCACTTCAAATAAACCACCTGCAAATTAGAGAGTATAATGATATTGCCAAGCGCACCACAATAATTGATATTCACGCCTTTCCCAAATTCGGGGCGTAGCGCAGTCTGGTAGCGCGGTTGCTTTGGGAGCAATAGGTCGGGAGTTCGAATCTCTCCGCCCCGACCATCTTTTCTTTTCCCTTTTAGTCGGTCATAAGACGGCCATGAATCGTGGGCATAGTTAGAAGAACGGTTCTATTCGATTGAATTACTCCACAGATTCTACGGATTCTGTGGATTTTTCTTTTTAGAAGAAGTGCAAACGCATGAAGAGTTCATCCCAAGCGAAGCAGTGCGGCTGGCACATTGCGCGGGCTCCCTCTTCAGACGAGCTTTTTTTCTACTCAAAAACCACGACGGCAAATCGGGAACTACGCCCATCTGAAATCAAAAATAGCACCCGACTCCGATCCGATGCTTTCACCAACGCTTCATAAAAATCAACGCAATCCGAAACGGCCTTGCGATTCACACTGGTTATAATCTGACCTGGCTGCAACCGCGCTCGCCAAGCGGCACTGCCTTCCCGCACCGACGTAATTAGCACCCCCTCTTGAAGGTCCACATCCAATGCAGCAGCCTCTTCGCCATCTAGATCAGACACCTCCATTCCCATCGACTCGAGTGTCTCTATCGCCGTAGAATCTTCTGCCGCTACCGCAGGCTTATTCATGGGACGCGTCGTCACCTGCAACTCCAATATTTCACCCTCCCGGAAAATTTTTAGCATGACATCCGTATAGGGCACCGTGCCAGCTACTCGATTACGAAAGCCACCCACTCGACGCACAGGCTTTCCTTCAAACGCAAGCACGATATCTCCTTCTAACAATCCCGCCTCTTCAGCGGCTGAGTCAGGTATAATTTCTGAAATTAAAATACCCTCTCTCTTTTCCATTCCAAACGAAGCGGCGAGATCCTCATCCACATTTTGGATATATACCCCCAACACGCTCCGAGCTACATGCCCATGCTCAATTAACTGATTTTTAATCTCAATCGCCTGATTGATCGGAATCGCAAACCCAATACCCATATATCCTCCCGACCGCGTAACAATCGCCGTATTAATTCCAATCACTTTGCCATTAATATCAAGCAAGGGTCCGCCGGAATTCCCCGGATTGATAGCCGCATCGGTTTGAATGAAACTTCCATATTCCGCAATCCCCGTTTCATCTCGACCCAAAGCACTCACAATGCCTGCGGTAACCGTTTGCGAAAGCCCGAATGGATTACCCGCCGCAATCACCCACTCACCAACAGCCAGTTGATCTGAGTCGCCCAACGCAACAAACGGAAGATCTTTAGCATCTTCAATCTGAATCAAGGCCACTTCACTCTTTGGATCCGAGCCCACCAACACTGCTTTAAATTTACGACCATCCCCAAGCGTAACCGTAATTCGATCCGCTTCATTAACCACATGACTATTCGTCAGAATGAACCCCTCTTTGGAAATAATAAATCCAGAACCCTGCCCCTGCTGACTATACTCCCGGGTACGCGAATCTCCCTGCCATCCACGCCCAAAAAATTGCTCAAAAAATGGATGTTCAAACGAACGCGCATCCACCTCGATCGTTGATTCAACATCAATAAAAACAACCGCCGGCAACGCCTCTTCAGCAATCTGCTTGAATGCTTCCCCAATATCAACCAGCGCAAGCTTTGAATCCGCATGTCCACCCAAACAAGAAAGGCCAAGCAAAATAATCACGCTCAACCTGTTCATATTCATCTGCATATCTGCTCCCCGTTATTTCATTACCCTTTAGTGGTTTTTGATTTACAGGCGTTCAATTAAAACAAGCTGAAATTACAAGAACAGGCAAATCTGTTAGCGAACAATTCCCTTTTCCGCCGATCGACAAAACGCAATTAATTCATTCAACTCATCTATTGGCTCCAACTCTTTTTCAAGGCGAGTAATAGCTTCTTGTAAAGGCTCTTCAGCTCGATAAAGAATCCGATATGCCTCTTTAATCGCCTTGCGAGCCGCATCCGAACAACCGCGACGCTCCATGCCCACCCGATTAAAACCACGAACCTCAATTGGATCCCCATGCGCAATCATGAACGGCGGCACATCCTTCGATACTTTTGAAAGACCCCCGATAAAAGCCATCCGCCCCACACGCAAAAACTGAACAATTCCAACCATTCCTTCAATCGTTGCCTGATCTTCAATCGTCACATGTCCAGCAATCTGCACGCCATTAGCGATAATCACCTGACTGCCCACACGACAACAATGCGCAACGTGACTATATGCCATCAAAAGGCATTGATCTCCAACCACCGTATAATCACCATCATTTGTCGCTGCATTAACGGTTACATATTCACGAATTGTATTCTTATTTCCAATCTTCACACCCGGCGAGCCACCCTTGAACTTTAAATCCTGCGTCCGACCACCCAACACCGCAAAAGGCGACACTCGATTTTCCTCTCCCAAGGTAGTATTCCCTGCAATCACCACATGAGAAATTAATTCCGTGCCTCGTCCGATCACGGCTTCTGCACTGACTGTACAATACGGCCCTATGATCACATCATCAGCCAGTTGCGCACCCGGCTCTACAATCGCTGTTGGATGTATCTTCGCCATTTAATCAGCTCCGTAGCCAAATGAAAGTTCCGCCTCACTCGCAAGTTCTTCACCCACAAAAGCGCACCCTTTCACAACAGCCATACGAGAACGAAGACGGACCCCTTCGATCTCAATTCGCAACTGATCCCCCGGCTTGACCATCCGCCTAAACTTCGCGTTGTTGATCGACATAAAATAGGCAATCTTCCCCTCATTGCCCGCTCTTAGATTCAGCATGACGCCCGCCACCTGAGCCATCGCCTCCAACTGCAAAACCCCAGGCATCACGGGATTGCCCGGGAAATGCCCCTGAAAAAAAGTCTCATTAAACGTCAAATTCTTCAGCCCCACAATTCGGTTCTCCTCCGGCATATGTTCGATAATACGATCCACAAGCATAAAGGGGTATCGATGAGGTAATAATTTTAAGATATCTTCTGCTTCCAATTGCGTATCCATAACATCTCCTGTGTAAAAACATAAGCTATGCACCCATACGACTTCATTCAATCCTTTTCTGTTCATCGTGTAAGCGATCCAATTCAGGACAACCCTGTCTCACCTGCCAAGCAGCCGGGAAAGATCGACACTGCAACGGGCGCGCTTCATATACCCCACACGCATCTCCATCCAAGAAGATACAACTTCCATCCGCCTGATCTTTCAACGAAAGTTGAGCTCGATTCGACGCTAAACGAGTGTATTGCTCAATAAAATCCCCCTCATCCAGCGCCAGATGACATGCCAATTCTCGGATATCAGCATCCGTTAAAAGAACATGACCCGGCCAACGACAACAAGCTCCACATCCCGTACAAACAAAACGCGCCAAAATATCTTCATCCATACTTGAACGTTTTTTACTCATCATCGTCTGAGCATTGACATATTCACCGTAATCAGCAAGTCTGCTTACTCAATTTATTAAGTAAAATAAGAACACGAGTTCTGGAGGAAAAAATCATGCGTAACACATACACACTTTTATTTGCACTCACCGCAAGCATCCTGTTCATCGCAACCGCACAAGACAATGACAACGGCTTTGACCTATCGACAACCGAAGATCTTTTTTCAGCACCCATGCAACCGAATCCGCTTACAAACGATCCAGAAGCTGTAGTCCTTCGCGTAAATAACATGGAGATCAAGCGAGGAGAGATCATCGACCTCGTCAATCTCACCATGCAACGCATTGGCGGACAAGTACCACCTCAACAAATTCCTCAGCTACAACAACAAATGTATACACGCGTGAAAAACGACTTAATCAATGCAAAACTCATCGAAAGCGCCGTTAAAAAAGCCGACATCCCAGTAAGTGAAGCCGATATTGACGCTGAAATAGCAACCATCCGCGAAAGTCTTCCTGAAGGAAAAACACTCGAAGAACTCCTCGCCGTCCAAGAAAACACACTCGACGAATTAAAAACCGATATTCGCAATCAACTGGCATCCCGTATCCTATTTGAACAACAAGTCGAAGGCGTAACCGAAGCAAACGCAATCGATGCTAAAACATTCTACGACGAAAATCCAAGCAACTTCCAAACACCAGAACAAGTAAGCGCTAGCCACATTCTTATTGCCACAACCGAAGACGCAAGCGAAGACCCCAAAGCAACACTGGAAGAAATTCGCGCAAGCATCATTGCCGGAGAAATCAGCTTTGCAGAAGCCGCCGCGGCTCATTCAAGCTGCCCCAGCTCTGCAAAAGGCGGATCCTTAGGCACCTTCGGCAAGGGCCAAATGGTTCCTGAATTCGAAATTGCCGCTTTTACACAAGAAATAGGCGAAGTAGGTGACATCGTTCAAACCCAATTTGGATGCCACATTATTCAAGTTAGCGAACGTACCGAAGAAGGCACCATTGCATTCGAAACAGCGAAAAACCAGATCATTGAATTCTTAACCAACCAAAGCAAGCAACAGGTGATCAGCTCCTACATCGAGAACTTACGCGATCAAGCCACCATCGAAGAGCTCTCACTGTAAGCCACTTTTTCAACACCAACGCAAGGGAGTAACATATGATAGGCGAAATGATGTGTCATTTGACCGGTTTCTTAGCCCCTCTTCCTTATGATCTAATTTTCACCCTTATCGGTTTAATCTGGTTTGCCGCAGGTTGGCTAATCAGTAGCCGTCGCCAAAATCGGCGATGGCTAAACGCTCTCCAGCTCCTCGACGAATCCGACCAAAAAAAAGTAATCCATCATGCACACTCCAAACGAAAAAGAGCAGGCGCTTTTACGCCTGCTGAAAGAATACGGAGCCTTAGCCGTCGCCTACTCCGGCGGGGTTGATTCCACCTATCTAGCGGACTGTGCCAAAGAAGCACTAGGCGAGCACGCCATCGTTCTTATTGCTGACTCCCCATCGCTACCTCGCTCCGAGCTTAAAGAAGCCATCGCACTAGCTCAAAACCGAGGATGGAATCTAGAAATTATTCATCCCAACGAACACGAAAATCCCGCTTATCTAGCAAACCAAGGGGATCGATGCTTTCATTGTAAAGATGCTCTCTTCAACCACATGAAACATTTTCTTGAAGCCCATCCTACCACCCGACTGGCCTACGGCGCCATCGAAGACGACCGCACCGATCATCGTCCCGGCACACAAGCTGCCAACAATCACCATGCCGTGGCACCTCTTCAAGAAGTCAAGTTGTATAAATCTGAAATCCGCCAACTCAGTTTAGAACGCGGTTTACCCACCGCTGAGAAAGCCTCTTTTGCCTGTCTCGGATCACGATTCCCCACGGGCACACCGATTGATCTCCAGAAGCTATCGCAAGTCGAAGCCGCCGAAGAAATATTACGGCAACAGGGCTATCACCAATACCGTGTTAGACACCATGACGAACTATGTCGAATCGAAATCAACCCCTCAGATTTTGAAAAACTTCTGAACGAACGAGACCTCCTACTCAATAAGATAAAAGCGACAGGCTATCGCTACATTACGCTAGATATCAGTGGATATACCACCGGGTCAACTGCCTGATGCATCTGCCTCAGTAGCAGGTCTCGAGCGCGGTTGTCCGCCCAACAAAATAGCCACTTCATCTTGCACCTGCTCTAATTCATCCAATCGCAAGCCCGGATCAGTTACAGTGAAACTTTCTTTTGTTTTTCGATGCTCATACACACGCATCTTGAACCCATCCGCCAAAGGCTGAACTCCTCGTTCGCTTAAGATACGTTTGCGCTCAAGCATCACAGCTAAAATAAAGATAAGGTCGCGATCTTCTGGCTGCTCTTCCCTCATCCGCTTTCGCAATAAACTCTCTACATTCTCTTTGGGAACCATCTCTTCTTCAACCGGTGGAAGTAAAAATTGTGTTTTCCAAACACTGATTCCATCAGACGATTTCACGGCACAAGCATCACAACGATCCACTCGGTGATAACTACCATCTTGAAACTGAAGTTCTGATATTACGACCTCCTCATGGACAAACGCTTTTTCGCATCCTCCACATGCCGCAGCACACTTACGAACACTCCACTGTTCTCGCTGATCTCTCATGAATCAGAATCCATAGACACATAACTACGATAACGATAGAAATAGGTTATTCCACTCAACAACGTGAAGAAAACAGTGATGTATCCCAACAAACTAGCAAGAGAAGACTGCGGTGCCGGCAACCCGATCTCTGGCCACACCAACCCACCCAACAAGAGCATAATTACAACCATTTGAATCACGGTTTTCCATTTTCCCCACTGATCAGCAGCTAATACAATTTGGGCCTCAGAGAGCAACAAACGCAACCCCGTCACCATCAGTTCCCGCGTCAAAATCAACGCCACCATCCACGCCGCCATACTACCCTTCTCAACCAATGCCACAAACGCTGCTGCCGTTAGCACCTTATCGGCCAACGGATCCATCAGTTTACCAAAGGTCGAACATCCATATATCCGACGAGCAAGCCATCCATCTAGCGCATCCGTAATCGATGCAACCGCAAATAAAATAAACGCTACCAAAGCCGCCCAACTCGTCTCTAACGATAAACAAACCAACATAATGCCCGCCATCCAAAAGCGCGCCACCGTTAATTGATTTGCCCAATTAATACGTGTTGCCATTATCGCTCCCAGTCCACCGATCCATTTTCATTTAGATACAGATCAGGCAACGGCTGATCAATTACCGATAATTCCACCGAACTAACCCCTTCAGGAATCTCTATCGGTGCCTCATCCTGCACACACTGGCGAACCCCCACGATCAACAAAATCAAAACCAGTATTCCAACCAATCCAATTATTTTTTGTTTGTCAGAAAAACGCACCTTCGATGTTAATGTCGTAATCTCACGGAAACCACCCCATAACGCTTGGCCCGTCGCTTTCGACTCATTTGCCACCGATTCGCTCGCTGGCACATCCGCTTTTGCCAAATTCTTACGCACATCATCGGTCAATTGAGGGGTCGATGCCGCCTCATACTCTCGCTGATAATCTTCCACCAACGGCGCCACCTCAATTTCCAAATACTTTGCATACAATCGAATAAAACTTTTTACATATACTGGCGCCGAAAGCACCGAAAAATCATCCGCCTCCATTGCCGATATATACTTCGACAAAATTCGTGTGGCTGCCGCAGCTTCAGAAACACTCACGCCCTTCTGTTGCCTTCCAGCACTAAGACGTTGCCCAATTGTACCGATATCAAGTTGCGTCTGTTCCATCTTCCTCTCCTGGGTGTTGAGGGATTTCCCCATCTAGGTCAATTAAAATGGTTCGAGGTCCCGCTCCATCGGGAGGACCAATAACCCCCCTCTCTTCCAATAAATCCATAATACGAGCCGCTCGTGTATATCCAATTCGCAAACGCCGCTGAAGAGAAGATGTAGAAGCCCGTTTAGTCTGTCGGATTACCTCCAATGCTTGTTCCAAAATCTCATCATCTCCTCCATCATCCATTTCAGGCAATTCAGCAGCAGGCTTCTCCATCTTCTTCTGAATATCAGCAATAAACTCAGGCTTACTCTGCTCTTTCCAGAAGGTAGCAACCCGTTCGATCTCACCATCACTCGTAAAAGCACCTTGAGAGCGAATCAATTTATCCGAGCCCGGAGGCAACACCAACATATCCCCTTTACCCAATAATGTATCTGCCCCCATCCGATCGAGAATAGTACGACTATCCACCTTCTGCGACACCTTAAAGGCAACCCGTGCCGGAAAATTGGCCTTAATCGTTCCCGTAATCACTTTCACATCCGGACGCTGGGTAGCCAAAATCATATGAATTCCTGCCGCCCGCGACTTTGCCGCCAAACGCGCAATACCCGCCTCAATCTCCGCCTGAGCAACCGCCATCAAATCCGCCAACTCATCAATCACAATCACAATATAGGGCAGACGATCTGGAATAATCTCTTCCCCCTTCGCCTCAGCTTCAGCAACCGCATCGCCTTCAAACAAATCGTCCTGCTTGGTAATCGGACGTTGGTTATACCCCGGCAAATCCCGAACACCCGCTTGCCGGAAATATCGGAATCGTCGCTCCATCTCATCAATAGCCCAACGCAAGCCCAGTGCCACTTTCTTCGCATCCGTAATCACGGGCACAACCAAGTGCGGCAAATTATTGTAGGTATGGAACTCAACCGTCTTCGGGTCCACCAAAATCATACGCAGATCTTCCGGTGAATATTTCATAAGCAAGCCCGTTAGAATCGTATTCATACAAACCGATTTACCCGCACCCGTAGCTCCCGCAATTAACATATGCGGCATTTTCGCCAAATCAAAAATCATGCTGTCGCCACTTACATCTTTACCCAGCACAAGTGGCAACGCATACGTATCGGATTGAAACTCTGAACTCTCCACCAAATCTCTGAAAAAGACGCCCGCCCGCGATGAATTAGGCACCTCAACACCGCAGACCCCTTTACCCGGAATAGGCGCCTGAATACGAATACTCTCCGCATGCATCTTTAACGCAATATTATCAGAAAGCGCCTTAATCCGCTCTACCCGCACCCCCGCCGAAGGCAAGATTTCATAGCACGTAACCACCGGTCCCTGTTGCACACCCGTCACTTTGGCTTCCACACCAAACTCCTCTAACGCCTCCTGCAAGATCCGAGCCGTATCAGCTACTTGATCTGCTGACATACCCTTCCCCTGAATAACCGCAGCATCCAACAAATCGAGAGAAGGCAGTTGATAGGTCCGCTCCGCAACCGACTCACCCTCGCGTGAAACAAAGGCATCCACCTCTTGCTGTGTCGGCTCTGCCGGTTTGGTCGTTCGCTTACGACGAGCAGGTTGCTCCTCTGTATTCGGTTTCGATTCCGAAACCCGCTCTACCGCTGTCTGCTGTTGCGCCTCCACCATCGCCCGAATGTCCACCGGAGTTTCCGCACCTACCACCGGATCCACATCGCCTTTGCGACCCCGCTTCCGCCTCGGCCTTGCTTCCGCAACCACCACGGCCTCAGCAACAGCATCCTGCGACTTCGACTCTTTTGCTTGTTCAATTCGATCTAAAATCCGCTGCCAAATCGTTTTAACGAGCTCAATTAGATGCACATCTAACATCCGCGAAATCGAAATAAGTAACAGAACAAAAAACAACAAGCCCGCACCCGCATGACCAATCCAATAGCCGATTGTCCGCTGCGCTAAAACCTCACCCATTAATCCACCCGGCGAACCAATATTCAGATAATCCACCACCCCATGCCAGAGTTGCTCGTTCATATCCGCTAATCCCGCCAACGAAAAAAGCGCCAAAAAGAACCATAAAACCCGCGGATAAATCTTTGAAGCCGACCAAAAAACCGATGAGATCCCTATCCACATCACACACAACGGCAAGATATATCCCGCCACCCCAAAATAAAAGAAAATGACAAATGCCGTATAGGCTCCCAATGGACCAATCCAATTGTATGCTAATGTTTGATTTCTAAAGAATCCAATTTCCGAAGGATCATATGAAAGCGTCCCCAAAAACAGCAACAAACCAAACGTTGCAATCAAAATCCCAACCACTTCCCGCCAAGTGGATCGAGTACCGGAGATCTTATTCTTCGTTGCCATCTCCACAAGATAGGACATCTCATGGCAGAAATCAAAATGTAATCATCTCTTAGACGACTCTTTTAGATCGAATCAAACCCAAGTTTTTCACGGTAATAAGCCAACTCCGCGATCGATGCTTGAATATCAAAAAGCGCATCATGAGGAGTTATACGATTCATCCCTCCACCTGGCAAATAGCGATTTAATTCATCAAGCTGCTCTTTATCAAATGCGGACGTATCTCCCCACGCCTCCCAGACCGTCTTAAAAGAAGAAACATCTAACAACCGATAATGCAACCCCCCATGAAATTTCGGTAAATGACGACGCACCATCAACCAATCATTATGCACTGAATTACCCGCCAACAACGGACGCTCATGAACCGACTCCGAAATCATGCCAAAGTGCGCTTGCAACCACTCCGACAAACGCTCATCCGCCTCATCAACTGAAACTGCATTCGCTTCACCACACCGCGAAATCAGCCCGCTCAAATGCTCCTTCACCCAAGGACTCACCTCCACACTCGGATCCAACTGAATCGCCATTTCCAAAGGGCCCAAATCATCCGCCAGCGGCCTTAATTGCGCATCCGTCACCACCGCAGCCACCTGCAGCAAAGCCGCCCGCTCCAACTCCAACGAACTGAACTCCGCATCAAACCAAACATATCCAGCAATCGCCATAGGTATCTCCTTTATAAAAAAAGCTCTGCCTCCTCAACCAGGAAACAGAGCCATCCATAAACAACCTGCCACTTGTTATTCCGCAGCAGCCTCAACTTGTTCTGCATCGTCGGCTTTTTCACTGCCTTCAACCCACTCAAGCAAGACCATCTCTGAGCTGTCCGACATACGCCGTCCCAGCTTGAGAATCCGGGTATATCCACCCGAACGGCTTTCAAATCCAGGTGTAATCTCATCAAACAATACGCGAACCAAGCCCTCCTGCTTTAACGTAGCAATCGCTTGACGCCGAGCTGCCAATGTTCCCTTTTTTCCTAAGGTAACCATTTTTTCAGCCAAGCTACGTGCCGCTTTCGCCTTCGCAACAGCTGTCTTGATTCGTCGGTGCTCAATTAATCCACACACCAAATTGGCAAGCAATTCATTCCGATGTGCACTCGTCCGGCCCAATTTTACAGTTTTCTTACGATGTCTCATGTTACTCGTCTCGTTAAACGTTAATCCTCAAATGAAGAACCCTTCAACAGGTCCGATTCAAACGTCATGCCCAAAGACAATCCCATCTCTTGAATCTTCGCCTTAATTTCATTCAGCGACTTCTTACCAAAGTTACGATACTTCAGCATCTCTGCTTCCGTCTTCTGAGCCAACTCGCCCACAGTCGTGATGTTTGCATTATTCAAGCAGTTAGCCGCACGAACACTCAACTCAATTTCATTCACACTAATGTTTAGTTTCTTACGCAGCTCTTCCTTCTCTTGGTCGATCTGCTTTTCACTCGCCTCAAATTCAATCAAATCTTTATCATAAGAAACGAAAACATCTAGGTGATGACGCAAAATCGCCGCCGACATCGTCAACGCATCTTCTGGGCTCACCCGTCCATCCGTCCAAATCTCAATGATCAACTTATCATAATCTGTTTGCCGACCCACTCGTGTATTTTCTGTTTCATATTTCACACGACGAACCGGAGAAAATAGACAATCCACTGGAATCACACCAATTTCCTGATTCTCTTTCTTATTCAAATCCGCAGGACAATACCCCCGACCAATGCGAACTTCCATCTCCGCCTCAAAGACTCCATCCTCAGCCAGATTACAAATCACAAAATCCGGATTCAGCACTTCAATAGAATCGGGTGTAACAATATCTCCCGCACGCACTTCGCCCGGACCTTCCACCTTGATCTTCACCGTCTGAACATCCCGAGAATAGCTCTTAAAGATCAACTGCTTAATATTCAGCACCACCTCGGTCACGTCCTCTTTCACGCCATCCAAGCTACAGTACTCATGGGGAGCCCCTTTGATTTTCAGCGATGAAACCGCCGCACCTTCCAACGAAGAAAGTAGTACACGGCGCAATGAATTCCCCATCGTACGGCCATAGCCGCCCTCAAAAGGTTCTGCATAAAATTTACCGTACGTATCTGTCGAAACTTCATCATCACGGATGACCTGTTTCGGCATTTCGAATCGACCCAGTCTTGTTGCCATTTTATCTCCTCCCAGAACGGGGCATTAACCCATTCATATGGTGTTTTTAGTAATAATTAAAAATTAAACGCGCCGGCGCTTCGGTGGCCGACATCCATTATGTGGAATAGCCGTCGTATCCTTGATCACAGAAATCGAAAGACCCGAAGACTGAATTGCACGAACAGCAGATTCACGACCCGCACCCGGCCCCTGAACACGAACTTCCACTTCCGACATTCCATGACTAATCGCCGTACGAGCCGCATCCTGCGCAACCGTAGTGGCCGCAAACGCCGTGCTCTTCCGCGATCCTTTAAAGTTACACCGTCCCGCGCTACTCCAAGAAATCACATTACCACGCATATCCGTGATCGAAACAATCGTGTTGTTAAACGTCGTCTTCACAAACGCAATACCAACCGGCACATTTTTCGAACCCTTCTTCCGTTTAATCGGCTCAACGACATCATCCGCCAACAAATCCGCTGCCGTCGGCAAACGAGACTTTTTCTCTTCAACCACTTCTGCAGCTGGAGCCGTCTCTTCCTTCGCCGCCGGTGCCGCCTTTGCCACTGGAGCTCCCTCTTTTTTCGCTCCCTCTTTTTCTTCAGTTGCCGGAGCCACTTCCACTTCAGGGGCTTTGACTTCTTCAGCTACTTCTGGGCTTACCGCCTCAGCTGCTGCATTCACTTCTTCATTATTTGCTTCTTCACTCATAATTAAATCCTGTCTCTAGCAGCTGATTATTTTGACGCTTTAACGGCTGAACGCGCTTCCTTACCACGCACCACACCAACCGTCCGCTTGGAACCCTTCCGAGTCCGCGCATTTGTTTTCGTACGCTGACCCCGAACAGGCAAGCCCGACCGATGACGTCTACCCCGATAAGAACCAATCGAAATCAAACGACGGATGTTAGAAGAAACCTCACGCCGGAGATCTCCCTCAATCCGATAATCGTTCTGCAACACACCCACCAAACGCTGAATGTCTGCATCTTGCAAATCATCCGCCTTC
The DNA here is from genome assembly GCA_913065005.1 of uncultured Verrucomicrobiota bacterium. Lineage (GTDB taxonomy): Bacteria > Verrucomicrobiota > Kiritimatiellia > Kiritimatiellales > Pontiellaceae > Pontiella. The sequence continues at coordinate 15,115 of CAJYAJ010000028.1, forward strand.
ATATCTGGATTCAACGCTGCCTTCTCGCAAATCTCTAAAGCCAAAGTTGGCCCAACGCCATAAATATAACGCAATGCATACGCCAATTTTTTCCGGCCTGGAATATCAATACCTAATACACGCGGCATAACACAAACTCTCCTTATCCCTGACGCTGCTTATGGCGCGGGTTTATACAAATAATCCGAACCACACCCTTGCGGCGAATTACTTTACACTGTTCACACATTTTCTTTACTGAAGCTCGAACCTTCATCTCTTATCCCCTGTTGACACAATCCACCCCTTCGACATATCGAAGGGCGACAACTCAACCTGCACTAACGAACCCGTCAAACCCGATCCTGCC
>CAJYAJ010000029.1 GCA_913065005.1 uncultured Verrucomicrobiota bacterium
TGATTTCTTGGGTGGATTTACCGGCGGCGAGTTCGCGTGTTTTGGCTTCCATGGCGGGGGTGGTGCATTCCATGCGGGGAAGGCAGAGGTTCCAGTACCAGCGGGAGAGGTCTTCCCAGGTTTCGATGGTGCTGATGAGTAGGCGTTGCGTGACGGTGTAGGGTGTGGGCATGCTGGGTTCGGCAAAGTATTGGGGGACGTTCTCTATGGTCCATGTGTAGTGGATGCGATCTTCTGTGTGGGTTTCGGTATGTGTGAGGGTGCCGGGGATTTCATCTTTGAGGAGCAGGTTTTGAAGGGGTCGTTCTGCGGGGGCATTCACGAGATAGGTGGCTTTGAGAATGGGAATATCCGCTTCGAATACTTGGTAGTCGCTCCAGGTGTTGGGGACGACGGTTTTGGTTACTTGATCGTGGGTGGCATAGCGGAGGAGGTCTCCGATTTGCAGTCCGGGAATGGAGAGTTGGAGAATTTTTGAGTTGGGGTTGTAGATGTTGGCGCTCATTTGGGATGGGTTGACCATGAGGCGGCTGTTGGATGCTATGTCGATCGGGATGATTTCACCTTGGGGGGTGATGCGTTCGACATGGGTGAAGTAGTTGGTGCCGTAGGATATGTTAAAGCTGAGGGAGAGGGTGCGGTTGTTTCGTTTTCCTTTTTCGGTGAGGATTTTCAGGGCGGTGTCGGTTTGTGTTTGGGAGGTTCCGTCGGGTTGGTAGGTGACTTCGGTGATGTCGTTAAGGAGGACTTCATCGGCATCGGGGAATTGTTCGGTTGTGACTCCGATGGCTTGGAGCTGAAGGGTTTCGGTGTTGAGGAGGGCATGGGCTGTTATAACGCTCAAAAGCAGCGTGAATAATGTGCGGTAGATCATGGTCGTTTGCCTTTGGGTTTGAGGATGTCGGTGAAGAAGTTGTTGCCTTTGTTATCGACGATGATGACGGCGGGGAAATCGATGACTTCGATTTTGCGGACGGCTTCCATGCCGAGTTCTTCAAAGTCGACGATTTCAACGGATTTAATATTTTTTTCCGCGAGGAGGGCGGCGGGCCCGCCGACAGATCCGAGGTAGAAACCGCCGTGTTTGCCGCAGGCTTCGGTGACGTCGGCGGAGCGGTTGCCTTTGGCGAGCATGATCATGGAGCCGCGTTCTTGCATGAATCGGGCGACGTAGGGATCCATGCGTTGGGCGGTGGTGGGGCCGAAGGAGCCGGAGGGTTTTCCGATGGGGGTTTTGGCGGGTCCCGCGTAGTAGATGGGGTGATTTTTGAAGTAGTCTGGTATGGGTTCGCCGTTTTCTAGCATCTCTTGAATGCGGGCGTGGGCGATGTCGCGGGCGACGATGAGGGTGCCGTTGAGGCGGAGGCGGGTGCAGACGGGGTAGGTGGAGAGTTCGTTGAGAATCTCTTGCATGGGGCGGTCGAGGTTGATGATGGGGGCATCGTCGGCATCGGTATTGAGTTGGGTGGGTGCATAGCGGGCGGGGTCGTATTCGAGTTGTTCGAGGAAGATGCCTTTGGGGGTGATTTTGGCGCGGATGTTGCGGTCGGCGGAGCAGGAGACACCGAGGCCGATGGGGCAGCTGGCGGCGTGGCGAGGAAGGCGAATTACGCGTACGTCGTGGCAGAAATATTTGCCGCCAAATTGAGCTCCAATGCCGGAGGCTCGACTCATTTCGAGGACGCGTTTTTCCCATTCGAGATCGCGGTAAGCGCGGCCGGTGGCGTCGCCTTCGGTGGGGAGATCGTCGAGGTCGCCGATGGAGGCAAGTTTGACGGTTTTCATGGTGGCTTCGGCGGAGGTTCCTCCGATGACGAGTGCGAAGTGATAGGGGGGGCAGGCGGCGGTGCCGATGTTGAAGAGTTCGGTGCGGATGAATTCGGTGAGTTGGTCTTCGGTGAGAAGGGATTTTGTTTTTTGGAAGAGGAAGGATTTATTGGCTGATCCCCCGCCTTTGGCGATAAAAGTGAGGTGATATTCGTTGCCGGATGTGGCGGCAATATCGATTTGGGCGGGGAGGTTGTTGCCGGTGTTTTTTTCCTGAAACATGGTGAGGGGTGCTATTTGTGAATAGCGGAGATTCCGTTCTTCGAAGGCGCGGTGTATGCCTTTGGAGAGGGCTTCCTTTTCGTTGAAGTCGCTCCATACTTGGGCGCCTTTGTGGCCGGTGATGAGGGCGGTGCCGGTGTCTTGGCAGGTGGGGAGTTCGCCGACGGCGGAGATGATGGAGTTTTCGATGAAGGCGCGTGCGACGAAGTGATCGTTTTCGCTGGCGTCGGGGTCGTCGAGAATGGCGGCAACTTGTTTAAGGTGTCCAGGGCGGAGGTAGAAGGAGACATCGCAGAAGGCTTCGTAGGCGAGTTGTTCGAGGGTTTCGGGTTCGAGGATGAGCATCTCTTTTCCGTTGAAGGTTTCGGTGCGAATGCCTTCGCTGGTGATGTGTCGCCAGGGGGTTTCGATTCCGTTGTGTTGATACATGGGGGTATATTCAAATGTGCTCATGGTTGCTCCTACTTATTCTGCATGACCTTAGCAGGTATGCACGGTTCAAAACAATAGGAATAGAGTCTAGAGGAGTGTTTGTAGATTTATGGGTTGCGGTGTTGAGGTGGGATCGTTAGTTTCTTTTTTTTTCTTTAATGGAGTTTTTGATGAGAATATTGATTTTGATCGTTTTTTGTTTGCCGTGGATGGGGTATGCGGAGGGGGCGCCGGCTTGGGAAAATGAGATGGCGTTGGGGGCAAATTATCGTTCGGGCAATACCGAAAAGTCGTTGTATACGTTGAATGTGAAGCGGGAGCGGTATTCGGATGTGTCGGATTGGTTGCATGGATTTTATGGCGAGCAGGGGGAGACGGAAGGGGAACAAACGGAGGGGTTGGTTCGTGCCCGTTCTGAGTATCGGTTGCGGTTTTCTGATCCGGTTTATTTTGCTTCGGTGATTGCTCAGGGGTTGCATGATTCGATTCGTGGAATTCGGTTGCGTGCGCAGTTGGGTCCGAACTTGGGAATGTATGTGATTGATGATGAGGTGTTAAAATTGGATGTCGCGGCGGGTTTTAATGCGACATATGATCGGGGTCTTGAGGGGAGTTCGCAGTATGCGGGATATCGCTTTTCGGCTAACTTTAGCTGGGATTTCAGTGAACGGGCATCGAGTTATGCGCAGATAGAGATTAGTGGGAATGTGGAAGAGCCGATGGAGGATTATTACGGTTGGTTGGTGCTTGGGTTGAAAAGTGGTTTGTTGGATTCGGTATCGCTGTTTGCGGAGTTGCGTAATGAGTATGATAATATGCCGGATGCATCGGGTAGTGAACGGAATGACGTGTTAGCAAATCTCGGGTTGATGTATGACTTTTAGTTGCAGTGGGCAACGACCTCTCGATAGGGCAGTGATCCACCGAATAGATCGAGGGCGGAGCCGATGGTGACATCGATTTTTCCGTTTCCAATGGATTGGATTGTGGTGAGATCGTTGATGGAGCGGATGCCGCCGGCGTAGACACACGGAATGGGACTGTGTGCAGCGAGGAGTTCAATGAGGGGTTGATCGATGCCGGCTTGTTTGCCTTCAACATCTACCGCATGAATGAGAAATTCGGCGGCATAGTGGCTCATTTCGTGGAGGGTGTCGCCATTGACGAGGGTTTGAGAAAACGTTTGCCAGCGGTCGGTGACGACATGATATCTGCCGTCTTTGATGCGACAGCTCAAATCGATAACGATGTGTTCTTTTCCTATTTCACTGATGAGTTGGTCGAGTTTTATGTTGTCGATCTCCCCGTGGGTGAAGAGCCAGGAGGTTACGATGACTTTATCGGCGCCGGCTTGAAGCCATGCGGCTGCGTTTTCGGCGGTGATGCCTCCGCCGATTTGAAGGCCGCCTGGCCAGGCGGTGAGGGCTTCGCGGGCGGCGTCGTCGTTGCCGGGACCGAGTTTGATGATGTGTCCGCCGGTGAGTTGGTCGGCGGCGTAGGTTTTTGCAAACCATGCGGAAGAGTGGATTGCAGTAAAATTGGTTTGGGGTTCGTGCCCATCACGGAGGGAGCCGCCAACGATTTGTTTGACGGTGCCATTATGCAAATCAATACAGGGTCTAAACTTCATATGTCTATGGTGGCATAGTCGGGATGTCGAATTCAACGCTTGTATCTTACGGGGTTCTCTTTACCATATCGCGCGAATGACGAGAGTTTTTAGTGATGAGTGAGAAGAGATCCCATTTTTATGTAACGACGCCGATCTATTATGTGAATGATCAGCCGCATATTGGTCATGCATATACAACCATTCTGGCGGATGTGTTGGCGAATTATCATCGGTTGTTGGATGTGCCGACTCATTTTTTGACGGGGACGGATGAACATGGTCAAAAGGTGCAACAAGCAGCGGATGCGAATGGAATTTCGCCGCAGGAGCAGTGTGATCAAACGGTGGTTCGTTTTGAGGCGCTTTGGAAGCGGCTGGAGATTACGAATGATGATTTTATTCGGACAACGGAGAAACGCCATACGGATGTGGTGCAGGCGACGTTGCAGGAGTTGTTTGATCGCGATCAAATTTATCGGGCGGAGTATGCGGGATGGTATTGCGTTGGGTGTGAGCGGTTTTATACGGAGAAAGATCTAAACGAGGGGTTGTGTCCGGAGTGTGGTCGGGCGGTGGATTCGATTGTAGAGTCGAACTATTTTTTCCGGATGAGCCAGTATCAGGATTGGTTGGTTGAGTATATCGAAACCCATCCGGAGTTTATTCAACCGGCTTTTCGGGCGAATGAGACGCTGGGATTTTTGAAGAATCAACCGTTGCAGGATCTCTGCATTTCGCGTCCGAAATCACGTTTGGCGTGGGGGATTGAGCTGCCGTTCGATAGGGATTTTGTGACGTATGTTTGGTTTGATGCGTTGATCAATTATATTTCGGCGGTGGGATATCGGTCGGATGAGGGGCGTTTTAAAGATTGGTGGCCGTGTTCGTGCCATCTGATTGGGAAAGATATTTTAACGACGCATACAGTCTATTGGCCGACGATGCTGAAGGCGATGGGATTGGAGATGCCTCAGTCGATTTTTGCGCATGGATGGTGGCTGACAGGTCGAACCAAGATGAGCAAGTCGTTGGGTAATGTGGTGAATCCGATGGAGATGATTGATCGGTATGGGGTGGATGCATTCCGCTATTTTCTCATTGCTGAGATGACGTTGGGTCAGGATGCGAGCTTTACGGAGGAGGCATTCGTGAAGCGCTATAATTCGGATTTGGCCAATGATTTGGGTAATGTGGCAAATCGGGTTTTAAATATGCTTTCTCGTTATTGTGATAGGCGTATTCCACCCGCGCCAACGATGGCGGCGTTAGAGGGCGAAGCGGCAGCTAGTGAGGTGTTGGCGGCAGTGGAGGATGCGGTGGCGCATTCGGGTGATTGCATTGCGGATATGAAATTGGATGGTGCGGTGGCGTTAATTATGACGGCGGTGCGGTCGATCAATGTATTTTTGCAAGAGCGGGCTCCGTGGGGGGCGGCCAAGGAAGGGCGTCAAGCCGATGTGGAGGCTACGTTGTATGTGGCGGCGGATGCGTTGCAACGGTGTGCGGCTCTGTTGCATCCGATTATGCCGGAAAAAATGGTGCAGTTGAGAGCAGCGTTGGGAGTAAATGAGGTGCAACCTGAGCTTGAGAAGATACGATGTTTTGGCGAGTTGGAGTCTGGAGTAGAGATAATGCAGCCAGATGCACTTTTCCCGCGGGTGGAGTGGAAGACGGTGGAAAAAGAAGTTCCGGTGAAGAAGAAAAAACAGGAGAAGGCGATGGAGCCTAAAGCGAGTGAAGAGGGTCTTGTTACGTTCGATCAGGTGATGGCGGTACAGTTGAAGACGGCCCGCATTGTGGAAGCTGAGAAGATTGAGGGTGCGGATAAGTTGTTGAAATTACAGGTGGATTTGGGAAGTGAAAAACGACAAATCGTGGCGGGTATTGCGCTTCATTATGTGCCTGAAGCATTGATTAATCAAACCGTAGTGGTGGTGGTCAATTTAAAACCAGCGAAGCTGCGGGGGGTGTTTTCTGAGGGTATGTTATTGGCGGCTTCTTCAGGGGATCAGCTTCAGTTGGTGAGCGTGGGGGGTGATTTACCGCCTGGATCGGCTGTAAAATAGTCTGATTAACAATTGGATTTGGCATTAAATTGGTGTTGCACGTTAAGAGTGCAACTGTAATGTTTCTCTTTTAAATTAATTACGGATGCTTTTTATTTGCGGAGCATCCCAACGAGAAAGAGCTTGGAGGTACAAAAATGAAAAAAGCGATGATAGCAGCAGTTTGTTTGGTTGCAGGAGCAGCATTTGCTCAGAATGATGTTGTGATGGTTGATCAAGGTGCGGTTTATAGCAGTGGCATGACACAGGCCACCTTGGAAGTGGCATTGGCTTCTTCGTATGTTTGGCGTGGACAGGTTATGAATAATGATGCAGTTGTTCAATCGCAGATCACATTGGCTCAATATGGATTTAGTGTAAATATGTGGTCGAACTATGACATTGGTTCCAATAAAGACGGCGTTCAGAGCGATATGTCAGAATTTGATTTCTCTTTTGCTTATTCGTTGCCGATTGATGTTAACCAGATGGCGATTGATGTGGGATTGATCAATTACAATTATCCAGACAATGGAACGGACCTACAGGATAATAATCCTTCTACGACGGAAGTGTTTTTGAGTGCTACGCTTCTTTCGTTCAGCGATTTTGTTCCTTCGATAACGATTTTTGGAGATATCGAAGAGGCGAATGGCGCCTATGCATTGTTTGATGTGTTTTTCCCCTATGATTTGAGTGAATTTGTGAGCTTAGCAGCTGGTTATTCTGCTGGTTGGGGAAGCACGTCTTATAACGATCATTATTGGACAGCTGATGGAAACGGTATGTTTGATGGGGATTGGAGTGATCATAATTTCTATGTGACGGCTAGTTATGAAGTTGCGGATGGCATCACAGCGGCTGCTACGCTGAACTATATGGTTTTGAATGGGAACTCATTTCGTAATGGCGCTTTGGCGGCCGGCTATGAAGCGGATGAAAAAGTGTGGGGAAGCCTCAACGTGGCGTACGATTTTTAATCAATCAGCCAGTTGAACGAGGATCGCCCCGTTTTAACGGGGCGTTTTTTTTGGATTGGTGGTTTGCGGGATAGACGGTAAGTTATAGCTATTAAACGGAGGAGAGTGCAGATGAACGAACTCTTGGAACTGGTACGGAAAAATGGACGTGAAACATCAGAAAACTTAGCCAAGATGTTAGGCATCTCGGAAGAGGAAGTGATGAATCAACTCGAGGCGCTGGAGGCGGATGGAATTATTCGGGCCTACCAGGCGGTGGTGAATGAGGAGAAGTTGGATCATTCATTGGTTACGACGGTTATTGAGGTGAAGGTGACACCTGAAAGTGAGGGTGGATTCGATCGGATTGCGCAGCGGATTAGTCGCTATGCTGAAGTGGAATCGCTGTTCTTGATGTCGGGAACGTTTGATTTATTGGTGTTCATTAAGGGGCGTACGATGCATGAGGCAGCTCAGTTTGTGAGTGAAAAACTAGCTACCATGGCGGGGGTTACGTCAACGGCGACTCACTTTATGATGAAGACCTACAAACTCAATGGAATTGAGATGCAGTCAGGAGAGGATGATGAGCGGCTCCAAATCTCTCCATGATCGAATTGCTCGAACGGTACGGGAGATTCCGCGGTCGGGCATTCGAGATTTTTTTGATATTGTTAGCACTCGTAAAGATGTGATTAGTCTGGGTATTGGCGAGCCTGACTTTGTGACGCCGTGGCATATTCGGGATGCGGCGGCGCGTGCGTTAGATCGTGGGCAGACCAGTTATACCTCGAACATGGGCTTGTTGTCGTTGCGGCGATCGATTGCAGCCTATGTGGCTAAAAAGAGCGGCATTGAGTATGCTCCCGAGAATGAGGTGTTGATCACGGTGGGCGTGAGTGAGGGTCTTGATTTAGCGATTCGGGCCTTGATTGAACCGGGTGATGAAGTGATTTATCATGAGCCGAGTTATGTTTCATATAATCCCATTGTTCAGTTTGCGTATGGAGTTCCGGTTGCCATTCAGACCAAGAAGGAGAATGGATTTCGTTTAACGCGTGATGAGCTGGAAGCGGCGGTTACGCCGAAGAGTAAATTACTCTTGTTGAACTATCCGAATAATCCAACGGGTGCGACGCTTTCTCGTGAAGAAGTAGAGGCGGTTGCTGCGTTTGCAATTGAGCATGATCTAATTGTGTTGAGCGATGAGATTTATGATGAGCTGACTTATGACGATGATCATTATAGTATTATCTCGGTACCGGGTATGCGGGAACGGACGATCTATTTGCATGGGTTTTCTAAAGCGTGGGCGATGACGGGTTGGCGGATGGGTTTTACCTGTGCGCCTCCGGAGTTGACGGAAGCGATGATGAAGATTCATCAATATACGATGTTGTGTGCACCGATCTTGTCGCAAGAGGCGGCGATTGAGGCGTTGGAGCAGTGTGGGTCGGATGTGGAGCGCATGAAGCAGGAGTATATGCGGCGTCGGAATTTTATGCGGGCTTCGTTTGAGGAGATGAATATTCCGTGTATTGAACCGTCGGGTGCTTTTTATGCGTTTGCGGATGTGAGTCAATTTGGGATTAGTGCTCATCAGTTCGCGCTTGATCTGTTAGAGGCGGAGAATGTGGCGGTGGTGCCGGGAACGGCATTTGGTGCGTGTGGCGAGGGTTTTATTCGTTGCTCGTATGCCACATCATTTGATCGTATTCAGGTGGCGATGGAGCGGATCGCGCGTTTCACTGAATCGTTGTCATGAAAACAGCGTGCGTTCAACGTGAGATCGTGGTTTTCCCAACGGATCTAGCGTTGCGGCGTTATCAAACGGAGCAGGCCTTGGCGGATGGGTTTTGCCGAACGGCTGGGCATCTTTCGATTTCGGGTCTCTTACGTAGTTTGCGGGAAGCGGCGGTGGAACCCTCCGCGATCCGATCTTCGGTGTCAATCGTGCTGGCACGCAAGCAAGCGGTTGAGACGGCTCGAGGTCATTTTGATGAGAGGGGAGCGTTGGCTCAGTTATCTGCGTCTGCCTGTGAGGTGGTTTTAGAGAAGTTGGAAAATGAGTTGGCTCAGTTGCCTTTGCAGGCCGAAAAAATATTGGAGTGGTTACGCGCGTATCCATCGGAGCATCGGTTGCATCAAATGGGCTTGCTCTATGAGATTTGGCGAGTGCAGGGCGAGCAGGAAGGGATGCTTGATGCGGTGGAGCAGCATCGGCGGGTGCTTCGACTGCTTCGTAAGGATGCGTCGGATTGGCCTCCATTTTTAAAGGGGGTACGGCGGATTGTATTTCGAGATGTGCGTTGGTTTTCTCCTTTTGAGGAGCAGGTGATATTGCGGTTGAATGAGCGGTTGCAGGTGCGGGTTGAATCGGCATTGCCTGCTTCGCATAGCGATGTTCAGAGCGAGACGTTGGGTCAGCGTGTGATGGCTGAAATTCAGACGGAACCGTGGGCGGGTTGGACAGAAGAGCTTGGTGATGCATGGGTGATGGAGAGTGCGGAGATGTTGTCGGGTTTGGAGCGTTCTTCGATCGATTTTTCACGGTCAGCAGGTGCGTATGGTGAGATTGAGGATGTGGCTCGTCGGATTGTTTGGTATATGGAGGCTCATCAGACGCCTCCCCATCAATTTGCCATCGTGGTGCCGAATATGTCGATGGTGCAGGATGTTGTGCCGCATGTGTTTGGTCGATTTGGTTTGCCGTATTATTTTCGTCGGGGACGTCCGGTTTTGTCTTCGCCTTGTGTGAAGGCATTTATGGGTTGGTTGGCCTATCCGATCGAAGGAGATCGGGATGGATTGATTGATTTGATCCGGCATCCAGCAATTCGAATGGAGATGCGAGAGCAGCAGGTAGAGAATATTTTGAAGGAGCATCCTCATCCGCGTTTGCCTGGCTTTGATCTGGAGTGGTTCAAAGGAACCCAACGGCTGAGTGGAGCAGAGGGACTGGAGCGATTGGATCAATGGATTCTTGAGCCGGAGGATCACTTCAATGCGAAGGCTTTGGAATCATTGCGGGGTGTGTTGGAGGGATTGAAAGAGGTTTCGTTGCCACTATCTGAGCTGATTGATTTGCTGGCTCACTTGTTGGAGAATGAAACAATCCGTCCTGAAGAGAGTCGTGAACAAGGCATTGCTGTGATGAATTATGAAGACGCAGTGGGTCTGGCATTTGATTGGATTGGGTTTTGCGGGATGAATGAAGGGCGTTGTCCTGAACCGGTGCGGCAGGATGCGTTGATTCCTGCGGCGGAGCGCGAGGCGCTTCGGAATGAATTGATTGATCAACAGTTGGAGTTGCCGATGTTGGCTTTAGCCGATCCTTCTGTACGGATGGAGCAACAGCGAGTTCGGTTTTTAACGGCTCTGGGGATGGCTCGTGAGCAGGTATTCTTTTCGTATAGTGCTTTGAATGAGCAAGGGGGCGAGCAGATGTGCGGTCGGTTTTATCGGCAGATATGGATGCTGGCAGGTTGGGCGAGTGAGCAGGAGTTCGCCTTGAGCTCGTATGACGAATGGCGGATGAAGCGGTTGCCGGAAAATAGTTTTTTGATGCGGCATGCGCAGCGTCAAAAGCAAGTGGAACCGGTGGAGCGATTGCCGATGCCGGGTGAGTCTTTTTTATCTTGGATGCCGGCGGCATTGATGCGAACGGAAGATGAAGTTTTGCAGTGTGCGGTGAATCATCCGCAGACGGCGGGTCAGTCGGATGAAGCGGTGCCGGTTGAGTTTGAAGCTTTAGCGGAACGGATTCGAATGGAGCAAGCGCGGGCGGATTATTTGAACCAACCGGAGGATGAGCGGAATGAATTGATTTATGCGGGGCATCTGCCTGATATAGCTGCTTCGATTCAGGATTGGCTCAAGGTGCAACGGGCGATCAGTCCGACGGCGTTGGAGGAGTTAACGCATTGTCGGTATCTCTTTTTAATGAATCGTATTTTGAAATTGCGTGCACCGAATGAGTTGGATGATTTTCCGTTGCCGCTCGATCGTGGAAAGTTGATGCATGCTATTTTTGATCGTGTGTTTAAGCGCTTAGCCACAGGCGATCCGGCGGTTCCCTCGACGTTGGCTTGGGCAGTTCAGGATGAGGCGGGTTGGCTGTTGAGTGATCAGCCTGCCGCAGATGCGGTTCCCTTAGTTCGGTTTCATCCTGAGCAAAAAGAGGCGGTCTTAGAATTTGTAGAGGATGTGGCACGTGAACAAATTACCGAGGCAGTGGCTAAGCAGGAAGCACTTGGGCATCCGGCTGTTTGGGCGGTAGAGCAGGAGAAATTGATTCAATCGATTCGGACGGCGGTTGCATTTGATGTGGAGCATAGTTTGGCGGAACGTCGGTATCCGGCGCTGTTTGAGTTTTCGTTTGATGAGTCGTTGGGGGTTTCGGTTGCTGGTGTGGCCATTAAAGGAAAGGTTGATCGCGTGGATCTGGTGTTTGATGAAGCCGGGCGATTAGATCAACTTCATGTGTTGGATTATAAGGGATCAAGTCGAGAGCAGAGCAAGACGGAATTCTACATGGAACGGGTGATGAGTGCATTGGATTGTCAGTTGCCTTTGTATGCATTTGCCGCACAGCACTATTTTTTCGGGACATTTGATACACCCGAAGTGAATGCCCGTACAAAGGCGGGCTATATTATAACCGAGCGTGATCCTTCTGCATTCCCTGGTAAACGAAAGAAAGCATTGATATCTATGGATGAGCCGGAGCTAACCATGGGCTTTAAAAAAGCCCTCCGCGAACAGGTTGATCGGATGGGTGCTGGTGATTTTTCGGTTGATCCCTATCATGCGGGGTTTAGCAATTATCAGCCGTTGTTGCGCAATCGCCCTATTGTTGAATAATATTTTTCTTTTAAAGAAAATAATAAAATGATAAACAGGAATCATGTTGTGTTACAAGCGGATATTCCTGATTGAATTAGTGGGCTCTTTATTTTTTTTATTTTTTCATTCTGCAGAAGCGGAGCCGTTAGGGTTTGATTTTTTTTCAAGTCCAGGTCGAGTGAGTCACTATACTTTTTTAGTAGGACTAGCGCAGGTGTATAGCAAGGAGCTCGTGATTGAACAAACAGGGCGACCGGTAAATCATGCGCCGAAATCGCGCGCTTATTATCCAATCGATCAACCAATTATAGGGCCAGTCTTGATGATCGATGGAGAACATTTTGCTTCACCAGAAAAGCGGTGGGGTTTTAATTGGAGTGTGATGCCGCTATATTATCGGGTTCAAGCAGGTACCTATCGATTGGTGGATGAAAACGATGTCTTGTATGTACAGTCGCCCGCATCGGATCTATTTCTTTTTTTTGTGGGTGCAGGTCCGGTTGTACACTATCCAATGAATAGAGGATCTGTCTATGCAGGTGCTCAACTGATGGGGACGTTGGGTTGGCAGACGAATACGAATAATGGTGAAGGTGATGCATATGGGCGGGAGTTTAATGCAGCGGAAAGGTCTTTTGCCATTGAGAATGATTTACCTATCCCGTCGGGCAGTTATGGTGGATTGATGGATAAATCGCATGATGATTTTCGAGAATCATTAACACCACCGTTTGGTGGTGGGTTTAATGAAAATGATGCAACGCAGATTTAAATGATGAGGTCGTTGCCGCCGCGGAGTTCGTCGGGGGTGACGATTTTGTTGGCTTGTTCTTGTTGCATTTTCATCATGTCTTCTTGGAGCTTTTGAAGGGCTTTGTTGACGGCGGCTGAAAATCCGGCAATCGCTTCTTCGAGGGTTTCGGCTTCGATCTCACCGTTGAGGGGAAGGGCGCCGCTGGGGGTCATGATATTGGTGGTGGCGGTGAAGCTGGCTTTGCGTTCGGGATCTTCGGTGCCATCGGATTTGATGGGGGTGAGTTTGCGAATGGTGCCGACTTCGAGGTCGGTGAAGGTCTCTTCTTTATAGATATTGTCGCCGTTAAATTGGATGTCTTCGATGGGGCTTTGCTCGCTCATGTCTTTTCTCTCTCTTGTTTAACTGGTGCAGCCACCGGGAGTCGAACCCAGATCTATGGCTTCGGAGGCCACTATTCTATCCATTGAACTATGGCTGCGTATAGTGGCGTGGTTTATAGGGTTATCCGTGACGGGCTTCAAACTCTTTCATGAAGGAAATGAGTGCGTCTACACCGGCTTCGGGGAAGGCGTTGTAGATGGAGGCTCTCACGCCGCCGACGGAGCGGTGCCCTTTTAGAGTTTTTAGGTTTTCTTTGGAGGCTTCTTCGATGAAGACGGATTCAAGGTCTTCGTTGGCGATACGCCAGGTGACGTTCATATCGGATCGGCAGGCTTTTATGGCGGTGCCGGAATAGAAATCGGTGGCATCGATGGCGTTGTAGAGTTTGGCGGCTTTGCGTTGGTTTAGCGCGTGCATGGCTTCTAGACCGCCATTCGCTTTGAGCCAGCGGGTGACGAGGCAGAGCATATAGACGGGGAAGGTGGGTACGGTGTTGAAGAGCGAGTTGTTGTCGATGAAGGTTTGGTAGCGGAAGATTTGTGGCACGGTGTCGGGGCAACGTGCGGCGAGTTCGTCTTTGATGATGACGAGGGTGATGCCTGCAGGTCCGAGGTTTTTTTGTGCGCCGGCATAGATGAGGCCGAAGTCTTCGATGTTGAGGGGTCGTGAGAGAATATCGGATGACATATCAACGACGAGTGGGGCTTCGGTTTTAGGGAATTCTTTCCATTGAGCTCCGGAGATGGTTTCGTTTGAGGTGAGGTGAAGATAGGCAGCGTCGGGGGTTAATTGGCACTCTTCGATGGTGGGCACGCGGGTGGGGATTTCTTTCGCGCAGTCGGCGACCACGTTGACCTCTCCGATGAGTTTGGCTTCTTTGATGGCTTTGGTGGCCCACGTTCCTGAGTTGGTGTAGTCGGCGATTTGCCCGTTGCCGAGCAGGTTCATGGGTGCAAGGGCAAATTGAGCGGTGGCGCCTCCGGTCATAAAGAGGACGCTGTAGCCCTCGGGAATTTGGAGTAGCTCTTTGATATTTGCGATGGTTTCATCATGGACGGCTGAGTATTCTTTTCCTCGGTGACTCATTTCCATGATCGACATTCCGGTGTTTTGATAGTCTACAAACTCAGCTTGTGCTTGTTGTAAAACTTCTTCAGGAAGGATGGCGGGACCGGCAGAAAAGTTATAGGCTCTCATTTTTAAATCCTTGTTAAGTCGATTTGTGAAAAGCGGAAAGTAACAGGTTGAACAAACGCCTCCAATGCGAAATTGGAGAAAAGCTAAAATGGGAGTATGTGGGAATGATAGTGGAACCGTCTGGAATGGATGTTTTTACCCATCTGGCATGGGAAGAGTATTTAATGGAAGAGGTGTCTGGACCGGTCTTGATGCTTTGGCAGAGTGCGTGTGCAGTGGTGATAGGTAAGAATCAAAATCCGTGGCGGGAGTGCCGGTTGGCATTGATGGAGGAGGAGGGTGTGCCGTTGGCTCGGCGGTGTTCGGGAGGGGGAACGGTCTATCACGATGAGGGAAATTTGAATTATTGTATTGTGACAGATCGCGAAGCCTATCGTGAAGCACAAGCTTTTGAAACCGTTCTTGATGCGTTGAGTCGAGTCGGGGCGGATGCGTCGTTGGCGTGTAAGAGTAATATTCGGGTGTCAGAGGGTAAAGTATCGGGGACAGCTTTTGCTTTTCGAAAAGGACGGGTGTTGCATCATGGCACGCTGTTGCTTGATAGTGATCTAGACCGTTTGGAACGGTATCTTGCATCTGAATGCGCGGTGATTGAGACGCATGCAGTGGCTTCGGTGCCTGCGAAAGTAGCGAATTTGGGCGTTTCGGTTGAGCAGATGAAAGAGGCATTAAGAGCGGCTTTTCAGGATCATTATGAAGGGGTGATACGTGATGTGGTGATGCCCGAGGCTGCTCAGATTCAAGTGCGTTTGGACAAACTTCGATCGGATGCATGGATTTGGTGAACGACCCGTCGATTGTCTATTGAGGTGGA
>CAJYAJ010000030.1 GCA_913065005.1 uncultured Verrucomicrobiota bacterium
TCAATTTGAACACCATCGTAGGGGTGCGTGTGTTCTACAATTTGTTGAATGATACGATCTCGGAAGGGAAGATCGGGGTTGAGATAGTGATGATAAAGATCTGAATTCCAAGGGGCGGTAATGACCAAGTGGCGCCGGATAGTTGCATCCGCATGGGTTAGTTCTGGAGGGGCTTTTAATGGGTTCTTGAGTGTGCCATCTGCTTGTACGCTGGCGCTAAAATGAGCAATGTCGGTGATGCTGGATTCAGTAGGGAAATATCGTTCTTCGCCTTGCATGAGATAGCCCCAGACTTCACCGGAAATGGCAAAGGTGGGCAGGGCGATGAGGAGAAGAAAAAGTTGAATCACAAGGTTACCTGATGTTGGAGTCCCTTGGTGGAGGGGAATGTGATCGTGTTCTCGGCGAGTTGCAGTTGTACTTCTGTGGGTTGCACATCGAGTTCGATTGCGTGTTGCGGGTGGCGGACTTTCCAGCAGGAGGCTAGTGCGATGGCTTGTTCTAGTCCGTCACCGCGTTGAAAGTTCCAAACTTCATCGGGTTGAGCCACACGGGTGGTGTCGTAGATTGATTTGTTTGGGAATGTTTGTAGCGTTTGAATGAGTTTGGAATCATCGATCGATTGGGTTGCTTCGATAATGACGGGGTTGCGTTTGAGAGCGGCCGTAAGGAAGGGAGTCCAGTGGGTTGCACCTAAATCACGTGCGGCGTAGAAAGCGAGATCGGCGACTGGGTTTTTCTCGCGCATTTCAGTGAGTTGGATTTGAATTTCTTTGCGTGTCATACCGGGTTGAATGTTGATGGGAGGTGGGGTTTGGATCGTTTTTTGTTCGGGTTTTGGGAGGTGTGGGTTTAAGTGAACAAAATCGACAAGGGCTTCGATGACGCTCATTTTAGTGAGCATTTCTGGGCAGCAGTCGATTTTTTGCGCGAGATCTTTGAGGCTGTCCTGATCAATGTGAGAGATAGGGTTATTTTTGAGGTGGTCGGCTAGCTTGTTGAGCTGGATACGTTTTTCGATGGGTTCGGTGTAGAAGTCGAGTTCATCGATTTGGTCGAGGAGTTTGTCGCGGGTGGCATTTTCGGAGACTTTATAGGGACTGCCGTGTTCGTAGGCATAGGCGCGCTCGGCCGGAAGGTATTGTTCTTTTCCGTGGCGTAAATATCTGATTTGAAAGCAAGGTTGAAATTCTGAGCGTTCGCGTAGGAAGTTGGCAAGAATTTCGAAGGTGATTTCGGTGGTGGTGAAGCTGCTAAGCTTTGATTTAAATCGATCGAATTGCTCAGCGGGCAGGGTGGCATCTGGATAAAACGTGTGTATGTGTCCGAGGTTGTTGGCGATGATGGTGACTTCTTCGTTGCGGAGGGCGCGTTGGGCTTTACCAGTCAGATCGGTTCCGTTAAACCACATATTTTTGGTAACGAGTCGACGATTGTTGGTGAGTACGCCGTCGTTCACCAGAATAAAGTTTTGTGAGTGAAGGGGTGTGGCGATGAGAAAGATGTCTTCGAGTGGAATATCGCAAATAATAAAGAGAGCCGCGGCATAGAGGGTGGAGAGGGAAACGCATTCGCCTGCACCCACGCGGTAGTTTTCTTTGAATTCAAATGCATCCATTGCTTCAACGGTTTCAGTTTTCCAGTAGGGGATGATATTAGAGGTATATTTATCGAGTCCAAAGTGTTTGCGAATATCGAGGGAGAAGTAGTGTTTGTCGCCTTCGTAGCCGAAGAGGGCGTTGGAGCGGCTAAGAGTTTCTTCATCAATGAATGGTGTAAAGCGTTTGAGCTCTTCTTCTTTGGTGGTGAGTCCCCAGGTGTCGAGGTCCAAGTTGAATTCATAATGATCAATGATGAACTGTTTCAGGCGTTGCATGCGTTTGTAGGGCTTCATGGAGTCGAGTTTCTCGAACCAGGGGTGCGCTTTCCATTCCCAAATTCGAGGTGACATGAGATTTGCGTAAACGAGGCTATATAGTAGCTCGGGAAATAGAAAGATCTCCATGTCAGAGAGAGAGACTGCTGAGGAGTATTTTTCTTGATCGGTGGGTTGGATTACTGGGATTTTTTTCATAAAGATCCCATCATAACCGAGTGCCGAGGGTTGAAAAGCAAAAGGCACGTTCTTTTTGCAAGGGGGGACATTGACGCCCTTGGTAGGGCGTGCTAGTTTCTGCGCCTCTTTCGATGATTGTAGGGTCGGGGTGTAGCTCAGTCTGGCTAGAGCGCTACCTTGGGGTGGTAGAGGTCGCAAGTTCAAATCTTGTCACTCCGACCATTTTTTCTAAAGGTTGGGTATATGCCCTCATTTCCGAGTGAAGGTGGTTAATGACGTTTTATACAAAAAAGCAAAGATGGCTGGCTGTGTTGTTTGTTTTGCTGGTTTATTTGCCTTCGCTTGCATCGGAGCGGGTTGTCCAAACCGTAGAAGCTTTCGCCTATACGCTGCCAGAACAAGATCCTTTTTTAGCGCCTTTTCAGGGTATGGATCTCCAAGGTATTGAGGATGTGGTTTCCGAGATCAAGGCGTGTCGGGAACCTTGGCGTAAAGAGGCGGAAGCGCGTATTCAAGCGCATCGAAAACATGATTTATATCTTCAAATCATGCAGTCTGATGGAAATCCGTATGGAGGCGAAAATATTCGTATTCGCCAATTAAGGCATGCCTTTGATTTTGGGGTGGTGCTGAAAAAACCCTTTTTTAGTGAGCTTGATGCGCTGGAAAATCATGTTGGGAAGCGCGTGAGTTCTCATGAGTGGGGGTTTGATCTTGAGGAGCGGTTTAAGTTGGTCAATCAATTTGCGACTCAAGTGGGTTTCGCGAATGCTTTAAAATATAAGCTGAGTGCAGATAAAGATCCTACACACATGATAGAGACGGTGATCCCGAGGCTACGCTCGATGGGGATGAGTGTTCGGGGACATACCTTGATCTGGCCGGGTTGGAAGCACATGCATGCTGATGCTCTTGCGTTGAAAGAAGAACCGGATGCTTTGAGGGCGTTTTGTACGGAGCAGATTAAAAGCTATGCGCGCCAGTGGGATGTGGATGAGTGGGATGTGATTAATGAGCCGCGAGTGAATCAGGATATCCAAGATATTCTGGGTCGTGATTGTATGGTGGATTGGTTCAAAACC
Organism: uncultured Verrucomicrobiota bacterium; assembly: GCA_913065005.1. Taxonomy (GTDB): domain Bacteria; phylum Verrucomicrobiota; class Kiritimatiellia; order Kiritimatiellales; family Pontiellaceae; genus Pontiella. Next base: position 3,139 of record CAJYAJ010000030.1, read on the forward strand.
GCTCAGGCGCATGTGAGAAATGTAGATACAGGGCTCTATTTGAATGATTATAAAGTTATCTCGAAAGATGAGAAGCCGTGGAATGAGAAGAATATAGAGCATTATCAAGAGACGGTGGAGTGGTTGCTGGCAGAAGGGGCGCCATTAACACACTTAGGTTTTCAGAGTCGTTTTCATGCACCGGTTGATCCGCAGGTGATTTATGAACGATTGGAGCAGTTTCGAAAATATGATTTACCGATGAAGGCTACGGAGTTTGAAATCCGTGATCATAAAGATCATGTATTTACGGAGCTGGAGCGTGCGCGCATGACGGCGGATATGATGACGATTTGGTTTAGTCATTCTTTGGTGAATGGCATCGTGGCATGGACTTTTTTTGATATTGAAGGGTTTGTGGATGAACGATCGGATCTGCCGAGAGCGTTTAGCTTGTTGTATGAGAATCGGATTAAGTTGAATGGTAAAATCTGGCTTTATTTGATGCGAAATCATTGGCATACGGATGTGGTTAAAAAAACATCGCCGACTGGAACGCTTTCGCTATCTGGGTTTTTGGGTGATTATGAGGTTTTGGTGCGGGATGGAGATCAAATTAAGCGCGGGCTACTCACGCTTGATGAAGATGCCTATGTATACAAGGTGCAACTTTAAATAGGGGCTGATCTGTTCTTTTAGAGCGTATGTATGGAGTGGGATGGGTGCAATTTTATTGCTGGTAGTTGTATATTGAAGCGTGTCGTCCGATCATGATGGTGATCTGTGTGGTTGGCAACGGTATCTATTCTTCAGGTTAGTTATGGACGTGTTGTTTAGAGCGCTTCTTTTTTGTTGATGGATTTTTAAAGTAGCACGCCGTCGGGAATATCCCCATCATCAGATTTATCCCACCAACGACCGGGTTGACTATCGATGTATTTAATCCCTTTGCTGGAGAGGCGGTTGCCACGAGCTTTAACGCCTTTGATGGGCGTGTCTGCGGGGTTGAAACGTTGTTGATGAATGCGCTGATTTTTGACGGGCTTATATTTTACATACAGTGCTTCAGGGGTTCCTTCTGCAAGCAGCATTAATTTTGATTTTTCGGAGGCACCGATGAAGTAATCGCGATTCATAATCGCACCGCCTAGTTGGAAGCGTTTGATATAAGCGATGCTTTTTTCGGTGTAAACGGCGGTGAATGTTTTTTCACGATCGTAGACTTCGCACCGATTGAGCTGGTTGTCGATAAAGAGTTTTTCGGGAGGGGGTAGGACTTGATAACGCCCGTTACCGAAGACGATGAGCAGTTTATCAAGTGAGGAACATTCGAGGAGGACTTCGCCTTTAACGGCGGTGCCAATATAGCCGTTTTCGTCTTGTCGAATCTGAAGCTCGGTAGCGGTGAGTTCTCGGACTTCGACTTGTTCAAATCCGGTTAATTCGGTTTTGCGAGGATAGATCTCTTTGTAGGTTTTAATTAAATTTTTGAGATAGCGTGTAGCATAACTCTTTAGGCTATTAAGATGTTTTTCGACTTCTTCTAGGTTGAGGAGAATGGCATCGATGTCTTTGCGATTTTTTTCAATATCGAACAGAGAGATTCGTTTGATGCGTACGCCGAGTAGCATTTCAATGTCATCGGCTATGACCGGGCGTTTGAGTTGATCGGCAAAGGGTGCGAGTCCGTTCAATACGGCTTGTTGAACAGCTTCATAGGTTTTGCATTGCTCAATTTCTTTGTAGAGGCGGTTTTCAATGAAAATTTGGACGAGGGTTTTATGGTGAAATTCGTCGAGTAGATTTTCTTTTTTGAGTTGGAGTTCGCGTTCGAGGATGTCAAGTAGCTGGCGGGTGTTTTCTCGCAAGACGTCATCTACATTCAGTTCGATTGGTCGGTTGTTTCTCAAGCAGATGAGTCGGCTGGTGATAGAGGTTTCACATTTGGTGAACGCATAGAGTGCTTCGATCGCTTTTTCTTGATCGGAGCCTTGCGTGAGAGTGATTTCGATCTCGACTTTTTCGGCGGTGAAATCATCGATGGCTCGGATAGGCACTTTCTTTTTCTTTACGGCTTCCTCGATGGAGCTGATGAGGGCTTCGGTATTTACGCCATGCGGGAGCTCTGTGATAACGACGCGGTTGTTCTTACGGGGTTCGATGCGCCCGCGTAGTTTTATCTTTCCATTGCCTTTGTTATATTCTGAGACGTCCATAAGGCCACCGGTTTGGAAGTCGGGTAGCAAATTGAGTTCGAAGGGCGTCCGTTTCTTTTCTCGTAAAATTTCGATTTGAGCTTGAAGCAGTTCAATAAAGTTGTGTGGAAGGATGGCAGTAGAGAGCCCTACGGCAATTCCATCGGCACCGAGCATGAGCATGAGCGGAAGTTTGCAGGGTAGGTGAACGGGTTCTTGATTTCGCCCGTCATAACTGGGGATCCATTCGGTGAGAGCTTTATTAAAAATTTCTTCACGAGCAAGGGGTGTGAGGCGACACTCAATGTATCGTGAGGCGGCTGCGCGGTCGCCGGTGTAGATGTTGCCGAAGTTTCCTTGTCCTTCAATGAGGTAGCGTTTGTTGGTGAGGGTTACGAGTGCATCGGCAATGGAGGCATCGCCGTGTGGGTGATATTGCATGGTGTGCCCGACGACATTTGCCACTTTGATGAAGCGTCCATCGTCTTTTTCTTTGAGTGCATGGAGAATTCGTCGTTGAACGGGTTTGAGTCCGTCTTCGATGGAGGGGATTGCGCGATCGCAAATGACATAGGAGGCGTATTGCAGAAAATTGAAATCAACTAAGTTTTTGAGGGGTCCGTGCTCGGTATGGAGCGGATGAAAGGGCTCGGGCGGAGCGGGGGGTGTCGCTTCGGGTGTCGGAGCTTCTTTGAAGAGATCATTTTGTGAAGAGTCTGCGTCGGCCATGATTTTTTCCTAAAGCATTTCAGCGTCTACCACGAGGTGGTTCATGATGTATTCGCGGCGGTCGGGGGTGTTTTTACCCATGTAAAAATTGATGATTTCGGTGGTGGAGTGGTCTCCATCGATCGAGACGGGCGTGAGGCGAATGCCTTTGGGTGTGATGAAGTTTTTGAATTCACCGGGGGAAATTTCTCCCAGTCCTTTGAAGCGCGTGATTTCGGCTCCTCTGCCTAATTTTTCGATGGCTGCGATGCGTTCTTCTTCGGTGTAGCAGTAGTGCGTCTCTTTTTTGTTACGCACTCGGAAAAGGGGTGTTTCTAATATTTTCAGGTGTCCTTGCGCTACGAGGGGTTCGAAAAAGCGTAGGAAGAAGGTGATCATGAGGTTGCGGATGTGGAGTCCGTCGACGTCGGCGTCGGTGGCAAGTACGACTTGGTTATAACGCAGCGCTTCGATGTTTTCTTCGATTTGGAGTGCTTGCATGAGGTTATAAATTTCGACGTTTTTATAGAGGGCATCGCGGTTGAGGTCGCAGACGTTGAGGGGTTTGCCTTTGAGAGTGAAGATGGCTTGGTTGTTAGCGTCGCGGCAGCTGACGAGGGAGCCGGCAGCGGATTGTCCTTCGGTAATAAAAATCTGGGTATCGAGGTGTTTTTGTTTGGTGTGATCGTAGTGATGTTTGCAGTCTTTGAGCTGAGGGACGCGAATAGAGACCGCTTTGGAGCGTTCCCGAGCCAATTTTTTGACGGAGTTGAGTTCTTTGCGTAATTTTTGAGTTTCTTCGATTTTTGCGACTAATTTTTTGGCTTCTCCGGTATTGCGGTGTAGGGCTTGTGCGACCGCTTGCGCGACGCGGGCGACTAGATCGGAGCGAATTTCGCTATTGCCGAGTTTGTTTTTGGTTTGGCTTTCAAATATGGGTTCTTTGAGTCGGATGGCAACGGCGCCGAGGACGCCTTCGCGGACGTCATCGCCGGAGAATTTTTTATTGGCGAAATCATTGATGCCGCGCAGGAGCCCTTCGCGGAAGGCGGAGAGATGGGTGCCGCCGTCGGAGGTGTATTGTCCGTTGACGAATGAGTAGTATTCTTCGGAGAAGCGGTTGGTGTGCGTAAAGGCAAATTCGAGGGTGGGATCTTCGACGTGGAAGGGGGGATAGATTTTCTCGAATTGGCTTTCGTCGGCGATAAGGTCGAGCAGGCCGCCTTTGCAGTGAAAAAGTTCTCCGTTAAACCAAATTTTGAGTTTAGCGTTGAGGTAAGCATAAAATCGGAGCCGTCGTGCTAGATGCTCGGGGTTAAAGGCAAATTTCTTGAAGATAGCGGGATCGGGTGAGAAGGAGACGAGGGTCCCGTTGGGTTCGTCGGTTTCCCCTTTTTCTTCTCGGACTAAATTACCGCCTTCAAATTCAGCTTCGACAAATTCACCCTCGCGGTGACTCCGTACGAGAAAATAGGTGGAAAGTGCATTCACTGCTTTAGTGCCGACGCCGTTGAGGCCAACGCTAAATTGGAAGACATCGTCGTTGTATTTGGCGCCGGTGTTAATTTTGGAGACGCAGTCGACCACTTTGCCGAGTGGAATGCCGCGTCCGAAGTCGCGGATGGTTACCATGTCCTCTTCTATGCTGACGTTGATGCGTTCGCCGTGACCCATGATAAATTCATCGATTCCGTTGTCGATGACTTCTTTGACGAGGATATAGATGCCGTCGTCGTAGTGTGCTCCTGAACCGGTTCGCCCGATATACATGCCGGTTCGCAAGCGAATATGCTCAAGGGATGAGAGCGTCTTGATTTTATCTTCGGTGTAGGCCTGCTTTTTTTTCTGCGACATTAAACTGGATTCTCCACGCCGAAATTGGCTTTTCGACTTGGGAAGATACGATACCGATGTATGGGGTGCGCTTCAAGACACAGCCGCTTTTTTTTGATTCGATCGAAAGGATTTGAACAAGGATGAGATGTATGTATATGGAGCAGCGAGTGGTTTCAGAGATTATTGCAATGGCGTGGGCGGATGAAATTCCATTCGATGCGATTGAGGAGCAGTTTGGGGTTTCTGAGCGTGAGGTGATTCGGATCATGCGTGCAAATTTGAAGCCGCGGTCTTTTGAACTTTGGCGAAAGCGAGTTACGGGGCGGTTGGCGAAGAATGCACAGATTGAGCAGATACGCCCGTTGGGGCGAAAAAAGAGTCAACGTGTGCGTAATCGTAGATGGCGTATGGACTAAACCATTCAACGTAGACGACAGCGGGCATACTTACGGATTTTTTATCAAACCGCTGGTTTTGGGTAAAACGTGAGTGGAGATAGAACGCCTTTATGTTGGGTTATTCGTTTGAAAGTCGGTAGTAGCCTTTGGCGGAGGTAGTGGGCAGTAGGATGCAGTCATCAAGGAGGGTGGGTGTGATGGCGGTCCATGTGCCGTCTATCAGATCATCGGTCTGTTCGACGGTGATGCCAGTGATGCCATCGGTCGGTTTAATCACGAGGTTTCCGTTTTCGACCGTGATGGAGTCGAGAGGGATAGACGTGTTTAGAACCACCACCGGTAAGCCGCCGAAGGATGCTCCGAAGCCGGTGGCATCTGGATAGACATAGACGGTTCCAGGCACATCATAAAAAACAGAAGATCTGATAGTGGGTGCATTGCCGAGAAAGGTGAGGGAGGTGAGGGAGGTGCAGCTATGGAAGGCGCTTTGATCGATGGTATGAAGGGACGCTGGCAGTGTGAGGGAGGCGAGGGATTTGCAAAAAAAGAAGCTGTACTCTTCAATGCGTTCCAGTGCAATTGGAAGGGATTTTGAAATCTGTAATTATAGGTTGAGAGGGTTGGCCTATCTACATATAGATGGCATAAGACGTGCATATATCTTTGCGTGTTTATTGAGTTAAAATGATGCGTGTGCATTTTTTTTGGAGATAAAGTTACAATTTTATATTTTTAGTGAATATTAAAACAGATTTGTTGTTTTTGATGGATAAGGATTCAATTTTAGATTTTTTTGTTAAGAATGAGGGATTAACTTCGGTGTATCGTGATCGTGTAGAGCGCTATTTTATTCCGTTGGCGGAGCAGATGTTGGATTGGAAGGGGTCTGAAGTCCTATGTTTGGGTATGAACGGTGCGCAGGGGAGTGGAAAATCGACGTTGTCTCGGTTTCTTCAGATGTATTTCAGGGAGTTGCATGGCTTATCGATGGTGATCCTTTCGTTAGATGATTTGTATTTAACTCGTGCGGAACGAATTGATTTAGCCAAAGAGGTGCATCCTTTGTTAGAGACGCGTGGGGTTCCGGGTACGCATGATATTGGCTTGGGTATCGATTTTATGGAGCGTTGTCTGGAAGGTGATTGGAAGCAGGCTATTTGCCCGCGCTTTAATAAAGCAACTGATGATCGCGAGCCTCTTTCGCATTGGCAGCGTTTGGAGGAAGCTCCGGATATTATTTTATTAGAGGGATGGTGTGTGGGTGCGTTGCCTGAGCCGGAAGAGGCTTTGTCGGAGCCGGTGAATATGCTAGAAAAGGAGGAGGATGCAGCGGGGACGTGGCGTCGTTTTGTGAATGAGCGTTTGGGGGCTGAGTATCAATCTTTTTACGATATGTTTTCGCACTGGGTGGTTTTGCAGCCGCCTTCCTTTGAAGCGGTTGTTGAGAACCGAATGAAGCAGGAGGAGCAGTTGCGTGCTCAGGTGCAGGCGTCTGATTCGGTGGGGTTGATGGTGATGTCGGATGAGGATGTGATTCGGTTTGTATCGCATTATGAAAGGTTGACGCGCTGGATGTGGACGGTGTTTCCAGAGCGAGCTGATGTATTGATTCGATTGAAAGAGAATCATGTTGTGAATGAAATGGTGATTCGATGAAGCGTTGGTTGGTTTTTACAGATTTAGATGGAACGTTGTTGGATGAAGATTATGGCTGGGAGGCGGCTCGCCCGGCGGTTGAGGCGTTGCGTGCGGCTTCGATTCCTATCATTTTGAATTCAAGTAAGACGGTGGCAGAGATGGCGGCGATTCGGGATGAAATGCAGTTGGATGGGTGTTGTATTGCGGAGAATGGATCTGTGATTTACACGGCACCGTTGCATGCGGATGTGGAGGTGCTTGAGACGTCTATTCGCGATGAATTGGTGGCGTTGGCGGGGCGATTGAGAAAAGTGCATGGCTATCGATTTGAGGGTTTTTCGGATTGGCAGGTTAGGGATGTGATGCAGTTGACCGGTTTGTCGAGAGTGGAAGCTACGGGGTCGATGAGGCGTCAGGCGACGGAGCCGATCATTTGGAAAGATACGCAGGAGCGTTTGGAGATGTTTATTAAGCAGTTGCATGAAGCGGGTGTGATGTTGGTGCGTGGGGGTCAGTTTTGGCATTTAATGTTGGCGCAGACGAATAAAGGAATGGCGATGCTGGAGGTGTTGGATCGGTATCAGCAACGTGAGCCAGATACGTTGTGGGGTACGGTGGCATTGGGAGATAGCCCGAATGATTGGTCGATGTTGGAGCGGGCGGATGTTGGTATTTTGATTCCTCGAACGGATCGTGAGGTTGATCTTGGGAGGTTTCCTGGGGTTCGGCGGGCTTCGTTTCCGAGTGCGTATGGCTGGAATGATGCGATTTTAAGTTGGTTGAGTGAAATTAAAGAAGAGGTTGAATGTGAGTGATTTTCATCAAAATGGGGTTATTACGACCTTTCATAATTTACGGACGCGATCGATTGAGCAGCAGGAAGAGGAGGTGCGGGCGTATGCAAAACAGCGTCCTGTGACGTTGGTGTTGCCGAGTCTCTATTCGGAATTGCAGGGGAAAGCACTGGAACATATTGTGCAAATTTTGGGTGAGTTGGATTATTTAGATCATATTGTGATTGGCATTGATCGCGCGAATCAGGATGAGTATGCGCATGCACTTGATTTTTTCTCTGAGTTGCCTCAGCGAACGTCTGTATTGTGGAATGATGGTCCGCGGTTGCGCAAGATAGATGCGTTGTTAGAGGAGAAGAATCTTTCCCCTCGGCAGGCCGGTAAAGGGCGGAATGTATGGTATATGTTTGGGTATGTCTTGGCGATGCAGCGGGCGCAGGTGATTGCGGTACATGATTGCGATATTACGACTTATAATCGGGAGATGCTGACGCGGCTGATCTATCCGGTGATTCATCCGGGATTGGATTTTAAATACAGCAAGGGTTTTTATTCGCGGGTGGCGAATCGGAAAATGAATGGGCGGGTTTGCCGACTGTTAATCACGCCTCTCTTGCGGGCTCTTGAGAAGGTGTGTGGACCGAGTGATTATTTATCTTATATGGATAGTTTTAAGTATGCGCTATCGGGTGAGTTTGCCTTCCAGCAGGATATTTTGCACGATATTCGTATTCCATCGGATTGGGGGCTGGAGATGGGGATGCTTTCGGAGATTTATCGAAATCAGTCTGCCAACAAAGTGTGTCAGGTGGATATTTCTGATTTTTATGACCATAAACATCAGACGATGTCTTTTGAGGATGCGAGTCGGGGTCTTTCGAAGATGAGTACGGATATTGCGAAATCGATGTTTCGGAAAATGGCTACGTTTGGAGAGGTGTTTGCGGAAGAGCGGGTGCGTACGATTAAGGCATCGTATTATCGATTGGCACTTGATTTGGTAGATGCTTATGAGAGTGATGCGGTGATGAATGGGCTGAAGTATGATCGCCATAGTGAATTAATGGCGATTGAGATGTTTGCGCAGAACATCATGGAGGCGGGTCATGATTTTTTAAAGAATCCTTCAGATGTGCCCTTCATTCCGAGTTGGAAGCGGGTGGTTTCGGCGGTACCAGATATTTTCGAGCAAATGCGTGAGGCCGTGGAAGATGATATGGCTGAGTTTAGCAAGGGGAGGCAAAGCTCGACGGCGGTTCCGATGCTCAAACAGCAGTTGGCGGGTCATTTGCAGGCGATTTACGGAGATACGTATGATGTGAGTGCGTTGAGTGAGGAGATTTTATCTGCGAGTGGCTTGGAGGGGAAAAGATATACGGATCTTCGGGGTCGGAGTCCGTGGAGTGAGAACGATGTGGTTTTAATTTCGTATGGGGATTCTATCCAAAAGCCGGATGAAGCGCCGTTGGTGACGTTGAATCGTTTTGTACGAAATCATTTAAGCCGGAGTGTGAATGTGGTGCATCTGTTGCCGTTTTATCCGTATAGCTCGGATGATGGTTTTTCGGTCATTGATTATGATGCGGTGAATCCTGAGCTGGGTAGTTGGGACGATGTGTCTGAGCTAGGTGAGTCGGTGCAGTTGATGGCGGATTTGGTGCTCAATCATTGTTCGGCAAAGTCGAAATGGTTTGAAAATTTTCTGGAGGATCGTGCGCCGGGTAAGGGGTATTTTATGGAGCCGGATCGGTCGTTCAATATAGCGGAGGTGGTGCGACCGCGGTCGAGTGATTTGTTGCAGTCGTTTGAGGATGGAAGGGGGAAGAAACGGAAGGTGTGGTGTACGTTTAGTGCGGATCAGGTTGATTTAAATTATGCGAATCCTGAGGTGTTATTGGAAATGTGCCGTATCTTGCGTTCGTATGTGGATCATGGCATTCGCTATTTCCGGTTGGATGCGGTGGCTTTTTTGTGGAAACAGTCGGGGACGTCCTGTGTGCATTTGGAGCAGACACATGAATTGGTTAAGTTGATTCGGTTATTGCTGGAGCATATGAATCCGGATGCGGTGGTGATTACGGAAACAAATGTGCCGAATCGGGAAAATTTGAGTTATTTTGGTAACGATAATGAAGCGCATCTGATTTATAATTTTTCGTTACCTCCACTTTTGATTTACACGTTATTAAGTGGGGATTCGACCTACTTGAAAAGCTGGATGATGTCGATGCCGCCTGCGCGTCATGGGCGTAGTTATTTCAACTTCATTGCGTCGCATGATGGCATTGGGGTACGTCCGATTGAGGGTCTTTTAGCGGAGGAGGAGCAGACGGCGTTGTTGGCAACATTGAAACAATTTGGTGGGCATATTTCGCATCGGACAAAGCCAGATGGAACGGAATCGCCTTATGAGGCGAATATCAGTTTGTTTGATGCATTTAAAGGTACGATTGAGGGGGGAGAGGATGCGTTTCAGGTGGATCGGATGATTGCGGCTCATACGATTCTCTTAGCGTTAGAGGGTATTCCGGGGATCTATATTCACAGCTTCCTTGGATCTGAAAATGATTATGAGCGGGTGGAAGAGACGGGACATCCACGCTCGATTAATCGTCGGGTTTGGGAGGAGCAGGCGTTACGAGATGCGTTGAGTGATCAGGAGCATCCTTCTAAACGGCTGTTTGATGAGTTAAATCGACGCGTTGAAATTCGACGAGAGCAGGAGGCGTTTCATCCAAACGCAACGCAGTTGACCTTGCATTTTGGATCGGGTATTTTTGCTTTTTGGCGGGAGAGTGAGAATCGGAATCAGTGTATTTTTGTGCTGAATAATATTACGGATCGTGTTCAAACCATTCCTCTTTTGGAGCTTAACTTGATTGGAACAGAAAGTTGGCATGATTTGTTGAGTGATCGTGTGTTCACTGAGTCTGCGGGGAATTTGGAGTTGGCGCCGTATCAGTCGATGTGGATTTCGAACTAGGCGATGTGGGTTGCTGCTTTCATAAATGAAGAGGCATTGATTTATTTTGAGGATTGAACTTTTTCTCACCCTGTTTAGGGTCCACGGGATGAATGGATTCTATTATGTTCGATTAAGTTGGTTGAGCTTAGCTCTTGTTTTGGGTTTAGCGAATACGTCTGAGGGGGCTTCAGAACGACATACGCCATGGACGTTGTCGGGTGCGCAGGAGCGAATTGAAAAGCACCGAATGGCAAGGGTGGATTTGCAGGTTCATTTGCCGGGTGGAACTTTGTTGCCATCGGGTTCGTTGGTGGAGCTAGAACTCCAGGAGCATGCGTTTCAATTTGGGGTCTCCTTGGCGGGAAGTTATGTGTTGTATAAAGAGCCCACGTATCATGATATTTTAGAGCAGGTGGACCGCCTCTTTAACTATATAACGGTGGCGTTTTATTGGCGGGGAAATGAAACACGCCAAGGGGAATGGAGGTTGCGGAAGCATTCTCAACAGCCACTCGATTGGGCTCATGAAAAAGGGAAGCGGGTG
>CAJYAJ010000031.1 GCA_913065005.1 uncultured Verrucomicrobiota bacterium
GGGGGGGGGGCGGGGGGCGGGGGGGGGGGGGGGGGGGGGGGGGGGGGGGGGGGGGTGGGTCGAGGGGTTGTGCGTCTCCTATGATTTCGAGATAGGTGGTGAGGGGTTGGGGGTTGGTGAGCATGGCGGCGAGGGCTTTGCCCATGTCGATGGCGCTGCCTCCGCCCATGGCGATGACGGAGCGGGCGCCTTTTTCTCGAGCGGTTTGGGTGAGCATTTGAAGGTGGTCGGCGGTGGGTTCGCCTTGGTTCTCGAGTGGAATGAGGTGCTGCGCTGGAAGGGTGGATAGTGATTTCCAGAGGGGTTCGTGGCGGGTGCTGCGTGGGCCGGTTAGGATGAGGATGGGGGTGGGTAGTTGGGCGGCTAGGGAGGGTAAGTTGGCAAGGGTTCCTTCGCCAATGTGCAGGTGGGTGGGGGTGCAAAGTTGAAAGGGCGTTGTGGCGTTGATCATGGGCGTTATCCTAGTTGGCTTGGGAGCTTTGTCGAGTGATTCTCTCAGTAAAGCGTTCTATTTTATCTTCAAAAGAATTGAATATGAGGCTTTCCAAGCGGAATGGAACGAGGCATAAGTTTAGGAGTTTTTTGCAGTTAAAAATGGGATAGCAGTAGACCAATTAGAAGGAAGATCGCGATGAGAGATAAAAAAGAATTTTTTGGATTGTTGAATGAGTTGAATGGTCAGCCAATTGAGAGTTATCAGCAGGTAGTGGGTGATTATGATTTCACGCGCTATGTTATTAAGTGTCATCCATTTCGGGTGCAAGGGCCTGAAATCTTGCCGTTATTTTCTATTCGTGTGCCGCAAACGATTGCGGAAATTCCAAGCGTCCTTTTTGAGAGTCCCATTCGGCGTACGGCATTAGAAGATTATTTATTGCGTGGGTTTAGTGCGGAGGTCGACCAGCTTACTTCGTTTGATATGCATGGATTGGCGAAGCGCAATATTGTGGTGACTTCGCCGGAGCAGAAAATTTTACCGCGGAATACGATCTTGGTTACGGGGGAGTATGTGGAGTTACGAGTGGCAATTCAATTGCCTCTGCAGCAGATGTTGGTGGATGGCGTGATGACGTATGCGGTGGATGGGGTTCGCATGCAGGAGATTCTTTTTGATGAGTTGATGGAGTCGGTGGTTAATAGTTTGCTGTATTGTAATATGGATGCACAGGAGGTGGAGTCGTTTGTGCAAAGCATGGATAATGCAGATCGATTGCGACAGCATTTGAACTCGAGTGGGCAAGTGGCTTTCTTGGCGGAGGGTTCGTTGTTAGATCGGGCTGAATTGAGTGACCTACCCGATTATGAGCATGCAGTTCCTTTGGGGCTGGCTGATGGATTGGGCGAGCCGGTTGATACGCCGTATGGGGGCACGGTTAATGGATTGGTTGTGCCGAGTGGGTTGACGGTTATTTTGGGTGAAGCCGATGGAGGTCGGATTGAGCTGATGGATGCGCTTGCTCAGGGCATTTATAACCATGTGAGTGGGGATGGTCGGGAGCAGTGTGTGACGGTCCCAGATGCGGTTGAGATTATTTCGGAGCCGGGGCGATCGGTTCAAAATGTCGATCTTTCTGCGTTTTATCGTGAGGATGCGTCGAAGCAGCATTTTTCGACTGATTGGGCGGATTCGTTTGATTCGCAAGCGGCTTCTTTGATGGAGGCGTTGGAGGCGGGTGCGCGTGTTTTGTTGATGGATGAACAGACATCATGCCCAACGTTTTTGGGGGCGGATAGTCGATTAGACGGCGTGTTGGGTGAGATATCTCATATTTCGTTGGCGGCGCGTGCGCGACAGATGGTTGATGAGTTGGGGGTTTCGATTGTTATCGCGGGCTCAAATTTGGTGGCGGAATATATTCCGGTTGCGGATACGGTGTTGCAGGTGAGCCAGTCGGTGGTGTCGGATATTACGGCGGCGACGAAGGAGTTGGAAATTAGTCCAGCTTCTACAGCGCCTAGCATGCAGCTATCACCGTTGTTGAGTCGCTTGCGTTGGATTATGCCGAGTTCGATTGATCCGAGTATTGGGCGTGATGATGTTTTTGTGAAAGTAGACGAGGATGGGCTGATGCAATTTGGCCGTACCATCATGGATTCGGAAGATATTTCGCAGTTGGTTTCTTTGGATCAGTTGAGAGCGATTGGTTTGACGTTCTATTATCTGAAGTTACGTTATGTGGATGAGGGATATTCGTTGCGTGAGATTTTAGATTTGGTGGATCGGGATATTTCGAATGAAGGACTGAATGCGTTGGCGCGTGATTTTTGTGGTAATTTGGCGCGGCCACGGCGGTATGAGGTGGCGGCTCTTTTGAATCGCTTGCCTACGTTCCGTGTTTCGCATGTGACGGAGTAGTGGTGGCATGCGGCTGTTAATTCAGCGGGTTCGCCGGGCTTCGGTTGCGGTGGATGGGGTGTGTGTGGGCTCGATTGAGCGCGGCTTATTGGTTTTTGTGGGGGTGGGATTGAACGACACCTCTGAGGATGTGACTCATTTGGCGAGCAAGTTGCTGAAGTTGCGTGTTTTTGAAGATGATCAGGGGCGGACTAATGGTTCGTTGGCGGAGGTTTCGGGGCGCGTTTTGGTGGTGAGTCAATTCACGTTATATGGTGATTGTCGCAAGGGGAATCGTCCGAGTTTCACTGCAGCGGCTGTGCCGGAAATGGGGGAGCGACTGTATCTTGAATTTTTGAAGGCGTTGAGGGGGTTGGGTGCGGATCCTGAATCGGGGCGTTTTGGTGCGGATATGCAGGTGGAGTTGTTGAACGATGGGCCGATGACGCTTTGGCTTGAATCAGAAGGGCGTTGAGGGCGGATATAGTTTTTGCATGTCTTTCTCAATCGTGTATCAATGTGCCAACGAGGAAGTGGATTATGAGCAATAAAAAAACAACAGTGGGTATGATCAATAGTCAAGTGTTGGCTTACACAGCGGGTCGGGATGTGGAATTAGATCGTTCGTTGGTGGCGGTGGATTGTATTGGAACGGCGGCACATGTGACGATGTTGGCGGCGATGCCAGTTGAGCCGCCTGTGATTTCGACGGCGGAACGTGATCGAGTAATTGAGGCGCTGAATACGATCCGAGCTCAAGCGGAGAAGGGGTCGTTTAAGATTCGATTGAGTGATCAGGATGTGCATTTGGCGGTGGAGCGAGTGCTGACGTCGGAGCTGGGTGATTTAGGAAAAAAAGTGCATACGGGCCGGAGTCGGAACGATCAGGTTGCGGTTGATTTGAGATTATTTGCGAAGGAGCAGCTGTGGCATACGCTTGAGGAAGTGGCGGCGTTGGCGGAGGTGTTGGTTCGGTTTGGTAAGAAGCATGAAGGGGTTGCGATGGTGGGGCGCACGCACATGCAACCGGGGATGCCTTCGAGTGTGGGTCTTTGGGCGACGGCTCATGCAGAAAGTTTGCTGGATGATGCGGCGGGTCTGTTCCATCTGCTTGAGATGAATGATCAGTCGCCGTTGGGTTCGGCGGCTAGTTATGGGGTTCCGCTTCCGATTGATCGGGGGTTGACGGCGAAGTTGCTTGGTTTTTCGCGGGCTACGCACAATGTGCTGTATGCGAACAATAGTCGAGGCAAGTTGGAGGGGCTGGTGTTGGGGGGCATGAGTCAGATTATGCTGACGCTCTCACGATTGGCTCAAGATTTGATGATCTTTACGATGCCTGAGTTTGACTATTTTAAACTTCCGCCGGCGTTTTGTACGGGAAGTTCGATTATGCCGCAGAAGCAAAATCCGGATGTTTGTGAGTTGGTGCGGGCGAAAGCATCGCGGGTGAAGGCGGCGGAGTTGGCTGTTTATGATTTGGTGAAAGGGGCTCCGAGTGGATATAATCGCGATTTGCAGGAGGCGAAGGAGCCGTTTATGGAGGGGTTGGCCGTTACGCGGGCTTCTTTGCAGGTGATGATTCCGATGCTGGCGGAAACAACGGTGAATAAAGCGGCGTTGCTTGCGGGCTTCTCCCCGGAGGTTTTTGCTACGGATCGGGCGTTGGAGTGGGTGGCAGAAGGAGTGCCTTTCCGGGATGCGTATGATCGGGTGAAGGAGGAGTTGGATGATCTGGCTTCGGTAGATCCGAGTGTGGCGATTGGGAAGAAGCAACATCTGGGGGCCTCGTTTGGATTGGATTGGGGCGGTTATCGGGATCAAATCAAGGGGATTCGTCAGCAGACGCGTAAGCAGAAGCGGGCGTATGAACGGGCGATTGAATCTCTGACGGGTGTTGCGTATCAGGTGCAGTAGGCATGGGGTTGGCGGGGTTGTTTTGGTGTGGCATCTTGCTGTTGATTGATGGGTCGATCGGACTTCTTTTCTATGACCATTGGCTGGGGCGGCTTGGGTCATTTAATTTACGGCGTTGGGTCTGGATTGAAATCGGGATTGCGTTTGTGTTGTTGGTTGCCTATGGGTTGTTGCGAGGGATAGGTGGATAATGCCGCTTTGCGTGCTTGACGCGAGGGCGTTGGATTTATAGGGTTTGCGGCTCTTTTGAAATAAGGGGAAGAGGCGGCAATCGAACGGTGTGCTCGCTTTTTTGTATGATTGAAGAGTGCCCGATAGTGTAATGGTAGCACATGTGACTTTGACTCATATGGTCCAGGTTCAAACCCTGGTCGGGCAACCATATAGCAGGATAATGATTGATGATGAAGATCTTGACAGGTACGGGACATCCCGAGTTGGCTGAGCTGATAGCGGCTTCGGCAGGGGTGGATCTATGTGCAACAGATATCACGCGTTTTCCGGATGGTGAAATTTTTGTTAAGATTGTAGATAATGTTCGGGGCGATGATATTTTTATCGTGCAGTCGGTGGCGATGGAGCCAAATAATATGCTGATGGAGCTGCTGATTATGATTGATGCAGCGAAGCGGGCGTCGGCGCAGCGGATTACGGCGGTTCTTCCTTATTATGGATATGCACGGCAGGATCGGAAGGATCAGCCGCGGGTGCCGATTACGGCGAAATTGGTGGCGAATTTGCTCGTGGCGGCGGGTGCAAATCGCGTGATTTGTGTGGATTTGCATGCGCAACAGATTCAGGGCTTTTTTGATATTCCGGTTGATCATCTATATGGGTCTCCGGTGATTGTGAAATATTTGCGAGCATTGAAATTGGAAGATCTTGTGGTGGTTTCGCCAGATGCGGGTGGACTGAAAATGGCTGATTCGTATTCGAAGATGCTTGATTCGGGCATTGCTTTGGTGGGAAAGCAGCGTAAAAGTTGTGATGATGTGGTTGCGAATCATTTGGTAGGGGATGTGACGGGTCGCAATACGTTGTTGGTGGATGATATGACCTCAACGGCGGGTACGTTGTGTGCGGCGGCTAAATTATTGGAGCGGGCGGGTGCCAAGTCGATACGGGCGGCGGTGAGCCATTCGTTGTTGGCGGAAAAAGGAATTTCACGATTGCAAGAATCACCTATTGTTGAGTTGGTGACAACGAATACGATCCCGCAGCGGGATTGGGGGAATGATTCTCAGGTAACGGTTTTGTCGGTGGCGGATTTGTTGGCGGAGGCGATTATTCGCATTCACAATGGTCAGTCAGTTAGTTCGCTGTTTGAGATTGAGAAGTAGGAGAAGAAAATGGAAGCACAGCAAATAAGTGTGAAGAAGCGTAGTTTAGAGGGTACATCGGCATCGCGTCGTATGCGTCGTGCGGGATCGTTGCCGGGTATTGTTTATGGAATTGATTCGAATCCGTTGTCGGTTGAGTTGGAAACGCATGTGGTGGAGCAAGTATTGCATCATCATGCTTCGGAGACGATTTTGGTAGACATTGATTTGGAAGGTGAGGGTGCTGTATCTGTGCTGATTAAAGATGTGCAGCATCATCCGGTTTCGGGTGCGTTGGTGCATGTAGACCTTCAGCGGGTGGCGGCTAACCAGACGCTTCAGGTGGAAGTTTCTTTGGAATTGGAAGGAGAGCCTGAAGGGGTGAAGGTGGGCGGATTGCTCGACCATGTGATGCACACAATTTTGGTGGAATGTTTGCCAGGGGATCTGCCTGAGATGGTTAATGTGGATGTATCTGAGCTTGAGATTGGGAGTTCGATTCATGTGTCGGATTTAAAACTGGGTAGTAAGATCACGGTGTTGAGCGATGCGGATGCTGTGGTGGCGGGCGTTTCAGCGCCGAGGGTAGTGCAAGAAGAAGACGAGGATGGAGATGCCGCGGCAGAGCCGGAAGTGATTACGGAAAAGCCGAGCGAGGAGTAGAGGGGATAGATTATTTTGAAGCTGGTTGTTGGATTGGGTAATCCGGGTCCGGAATACGAGCACACGCGCCATAATATAGGATTTGATGTGGTAACGTGTTTGGCAAGTCGACAGGCGGTGGCATTAAAAAAAGGATTTTTGTTTCCGGGGCGCCGCGTTCAAACGCGGTGTGGAGATGAAGCAGCAATCCTTCTGATGCCAACCACTTTCATGAATCGAAGTGGGGAGGCGGTTTGGAAGGCGATGCGGCGGTGGAAGATTGAGATCCATGATGTGATTGTGATTGTGGATGATGTGGAAATTGAATTGGGTTCGTTAAAGGTGCGGACGAAAGGATCGGCGGGAACACATAATGGGTTGCGTTCGATGATAGATTGGCTTCAGTCGGATCAGTTTGCGAGGTTGCGAGTGGGGGTTGGCCCTCGTCCGGCAGGGGAACAAATGATTGATTTTGTGTTGGGCCGCTTTCGGGCGGATGAGGATTTAAAAGTGGAAAAGGTTGTCGATCGGGCGGCGGATGCGGTAGAAAGCTTCTTTTCAATCGGTCCGAATCTGACCATGAGTCGATATAATGGCTGCACGTTAGAAGATGCAGTAGAAGGAGAAAGACGTTGAGTAAAGTATACGAAGGATTATTTATTTTTCCGGAAGCCTTGGCTGAAGAGGGCTTGGATCAGGCGGTTGAGCTTGTGAAGGAGGAGTTGGTGAAGTTGGGTGGATCGTTGGATTCGTCTGTTCGGATGGGCAAGAAACAGTTTGCTCGGACGATGAAGAAGCAAAAGAGCGGCCATTATGTGGTGTTGGTTTTTTCGCTGGATGCGGATCAGGTGGATGCGTTTAAAGTGCGCTTGAAATTGGGTACGAATGTATTCCGTCATCAGTTTAGGTCGATTGATCCTGTTGCGGATGCGGCGGTGGTTGAGGCTTCAGGCGAGGGGTAAAAAATGGCTAGTTTTAATCGTGTGATGCTTATGGGAAATCTGACGCGCAATCCGGAGTTGAAATATACGCCTTCGGGAAGTGCGGTGGCGGATCTGGGTTTAGCGGTTAATGAGAGTTTTAAGAACAAGGCGGGGGAGACGGTTGAGCAAACCTGTTTTGTGGATGTTGTGGTTTGGGGTCGTCAGGCTGAAACCGCAACGGAGTATCTGCAGAAGGGATCTCCTGTTTTTGTGGAGGGTCGGTTGCAGTTTGATCAATGGGAAAGTCAGCAGGGCGAAAAGCGGAGCAAGTTGCGGGTCCGGGCTGAGCGCGTTCAATTTTTGAGTGCAGGGGGTGGAAGTGGTAGTACGGCTTCCGATACAGGCGGCGGGTCGGCAGGTCCGGCTCCGGTTGTGCTGCCTCCGAGCGATGATGATGTGCCGTTTTAATAGAGTAGATTAATTTTTTTAAGGAGTAGGAATATGCCACGTAGAGATAATGATGAATATAAGAGTGATCCGGAGTTGTTACGCGGAGTTACTCGGTTTGATTATAAGGATGCTGAGTTGTTGAAAAAATTCATGACGGATCGAGGTAAAATTTTACCGGGTCGGTTGACGGGTGCGAATGCCCAGCAGCAGCGTCGAATCAAAAAAGCAATTCGTAGCGCGCGGACAATGGGATTATTACGGTAGGAGTAAGGTCATGGCAGTAGAAGTTTTATTAGTGGATCAAGTTGAAGGCTTGGGAATCGAGGGAGATGTGGTGAAGGTCGCGGATGGATATGCGCGGAATTATCTTTTTCCTCAGGGATATGCGACTGAGGTAACGGAAGGTCGTCGACGTCAGGTTGAGAAAAAACGAGCTGCTCGCTTGGTTGAATTGGAAGCGGAGAAAGGTGCTGCTGAGAAGATCGCCAAGAAGGTGGCTGACTTGGAATGTACGATTGAAGTGAAGGTGGGCGAGAACGGCAAGATGTTTGGTTCTGTTGGTGCGCCGCAGTTGGCTGAAAAATTGGCGGCTGAAGGTCTTGAAATAGAGCGTTCGAAATTTAAATTACACCAGCCTCTGCATGAAGTGGGTGTGTTTGATGTGGCGATTAAGCTTCATGCGGAAGTGGAAGCGACTCTCAAAGTTTGGATTGTTGAAGAAAAATGATGCCGGGCGAGGCAGGCTCGCTGAGAATCCCTCCGCATAGTGCAGAAGCAGAGCGGGGGGTTCTAGGATCCATTTTATTGGATCCGACGGGATCGATTGATAAATCATTGGCGCGCCGGATGCGCGCCGAATCTTTTTATGATCGGCGTCATCAATTGCTTTTTGAGCAGTTGGTAGATATGAGTCAGGCAAACATTCCGATGGATGCGGTGACGATCGGTCAGTGGCTCAAAGAGCATGATGCCTTGGATAAGGTGGGTGGCTATGATTATTTGGTTGAGCTGCAAGATAGCACGCTGGTTCCGGCGCATGTGGAGCATTATTGCGATATTGTTCAGGAAAAATATCTACGTCGGCGATTGATTGAGAAGTCGGTGGAGACCATTGAGTCGGCCTATTTGGATGAACAGGAAGCGTCTTTGCTGATTGGTGAGGCTGAGGGTGCGTTGTTTGATCTGAGTGGTAGTGGTGAGCAAGAGGTTCCGCCTTGGAAAGATTCGGTTCGTTCGGCTTTTACGGAGATTGAGAATCGTGATCCGAATCAGTTGATGTCGGGGGTAACGACGGGTTACATCGGATTAAATGAACGACTGGGTGGATTGAACAATACGGATATGGTTGTTTTGGCGGCTCGCCCGGCGATGGGAAAAACGTCGTTGGCGTTGAATATTGCGGAAAATGCGGCGCTGGGTTTGCATGGAGATCCGGTGCCGGTGGCAGTTTTTAGTTTAGAGATGTCTCGTGAGCAGTTGGTGAAGCGGATGCTTTTTTCGCATGCGAAGCTTTCTTCGGAGCGGATGCGGGGTCGGCGGATGACAACGGATGAGCATGCGCGTTTGACGCGGGCGGTGGATACGTTGGAGAAGGCGGAGATTTATATCGATGATACGCCGGGGTTGGAGGCGGTTGAGTTGCGATCGCGGGCGCGGCGGTTGAAGAATCGGTATGGGATTGGTTTGATTGTGATCGACTATTTGCAGTTGATGAACTATTCGAAGTTTGCGCGGGAGGGTCGTCAGCGTGAGACGATGGCTATCTCGGGTGCGGTGAAGGCGATGGCGAAAGAGCTTGATGTGCCTGTTATGGTGCTTTCGCAGTTAAGTCGAGCAACAGAGGGGCGTGGGGATAATTTGCCTAAGCTATCTGATTTGCGTGATTCGGGTGCGATTGAGCAGGATGCGGATGTGGTAATGTTGTTATATCGTCCGAGTTATTATCAGCAAGGCGATGATCGAAATGCAGATAATTTGGCAATCGTGGATGTGGCGAAGTATCGGCATGGTTCAACGGGGCGGGTGCGGATGTCGTTTCAGCGTGAATTTACTCGGTTTGAGGATCGGCGTGAGGATGAGGATGAATTTAATGATGAAGTTTAAAGTGCAAATGACAGGGGTTGTTTGGATGTTGATGCTGTGCAGCAGCATGGCCCAGAACCAAGTGATTCGTGAGATTCGGATTATGGATACGGATGGACGTGCGTATGATGTCTCTTCGGTGGAGGCATATACGACTTTTTCAGCAGGGGATCTGGCTCCGGAGCGGGGCGAGTTGATCGATACCATTCGTCGGGATGTGGATCGGATGCGAGATTCGGGTCGGTTTAGTTATGTGGATGCACAACTCGTGTTGGAAGAGTCGGGTTTAGTGGTGCTCTATGAGGTGGAGCAGAAGCATCGCTTGCGACAGATTGAAATTCGAGGGTCTGAGAAATTAGGAAACAAGAAGGTGCGTGAAAAATCGGAGCTTCAAATTGGAGCGTTGGTTGATGATGTGGATTTTGAGTTGGCGATGGCGAAAGTGCGGGCGGCATATCGTGACTTCTGGTATCCGCAAGTGGGTGTAAGTTGGAAGGCTAATGTGGACCGTGAATTGGGGGTGGTCGATCTGCTTATTGAAGTGGATGAGGGCATTAAAATCAAGATTAAGGAGATTCGGTTTGTGGGTAATCATACGATTAACGATGAGAATCTACGCGGAATTTTAGCTCAGAAGCAGAAGAATTGGTTGAGCATTTTTACGGATGCCGGACGTTATCATCCTGAGTTTGAGGATGCAGATTTATATGCATTAAAAAAGCTGTATATGAATAATGGATTTTTGGATGTGCAGATTGCAACCGTTCATGTGGATTCTGCGGAGCCGACGCGTTCAGTGATGACCTATCATATTGATGAGGGACGGCGGTATCAAATTAGTTCTTTTTCGGTAAGTGGGGTCGAGCAATTTGAGGCGTCTGAGTTGAAGAAGCGAGTTCAGTTGCTCTCGGGACAGGTTGCTTCGTTTGAGGCAATTGAAGCCGGGCGTGAGGCGCTTCGCTCTTATTACGGCAATCGGGGCTATGTGAATACGCGGGTGGAGGCGATTCATGAGACGGATGCTCTCAAGGGGTTGGTGAAAATTAATTATGCCGTGCAAGAGGGTAATAAGGGAACGGTGGCTCGTGTTGAG
This sequence comes from uncultured Verrucomicrobiota bacterium, assembly GCA_913065005.1. GTDB lineage: Bacteria > Verrucomicrobiota > Kiritimatiellia > Kiritimatiellales > Pontiellaceae > Pontiella. The sequence continues at coordinate 10,762 of CAJYAJ010000031.1, forward strand.
ATTACGGGGAATGAGCGTACGCTGGATGAGGTGATTCGTCGGGAATTGGTGGTCGCGCCGGGTGAAGAGTATAATCAAAGTCGGCTTCGTGCGTCGGAGAATCGGCTCCGCAACTTAAACTATTTTGAAACGGTTACGATTACGCCAGATGCGAGCGATAAAGCGAATGAATATGATGTATTGGTGAAGGTGAAGGAGAAGCCAACGGGGCAGTTTAATGCGGGTGTTGGTATTTCGAGTGTGGATTCGCTGGTGGGCTTCGTGGAGCTTTCTCAAGGAAACTTTAATGCAAAATCATGGCCGCCTGTGGGGGGAGGTCAAAAGTTTCAGGTGCGGGCGCAGTTGGGAACGCGTCGGAATGATTTGGAATTTTCATTTACAGAGCCGTGGTTCCTCGATCGCAAGTTATCATTTGGCGTGAATGTGTATCATCGCGAGTCGCGCTATTTCTCGGATGTCTATGATCAAAAGACGGATGGAATTCGTTTTTCATTGGGGCAGCCGTTGACGCGAAATATGCGGCACTCATTGGGGTATAGTTTTGAGCAGTTTGAGGTTTTGGAGGTGGCAACAACGGCATCACAAGCGATTAAGGATGAGGAAGGTAAGCGATTGGCGAGTAATGTAGATTACACCATTTCGTATGACTCGCGGAATCGATATTTTGGTGCCACGCAGGGAAATCGAACGATCTTGAAGCCGTATGTGAGTGGTGGGCCTTTAGGTGCTGAGACGGATATTTATGGATTGCAGATCAAGACGACGCATCATACGCCGCTTATTTGGGATATGATTTTTACGACACGAGCGCAATTTGAGGCGGTCGACACGTTTGGAGATTCGGAATTCGTGCCGATTTTTGATCGTCAGTTTTTGGGTGGATCATACACGTTGCGGGGATATGAATATCGCGAAGTGGGTCCACGAGAGTCAGAAGGAAGAGATTCAATTGGTGGTAATTCCTATGCGTTTGCTTCCGTCGAAGTAACAGCGCCTTTATGGGATAATGTGCGTGGCGCACTTTTCTATGATTGGGGATTTGTGAATGCGGAATCATGGGATTTTGATCCTGTCAAATACAACGATAACTATGGATTCGGGCTTCGTCTTCAGTTGCCGGGGTTCCCGTTGCAGTTGGATTATGCGTGGCCGATTTCTTATCATGAAGATCGCGGGGAAACGGGCAAAGCTCGTTTCAACTTCTTGATGGGGCACACCTATTAAGTTTCGATCGAAACTTTGAGAATGATTTTGTGAATGGGGCCTTCTCCGATGAGGGGCAGGTGTGCGTCTTCGGGGTAGAAGATGGCAAACATGCCCGCCGATAGAGTCACGGAGCTGGTTGGTGTATCATTGAAAAAAATGAGATCGCGTTCTTTTTCATAGGGAGCGGCCGGTGTGCAGGATGGCGTGGGCGCCCAGCCGATCGATTCATGCCCGCTGATGAGATATTGAATATCGATAAAACGGCGGTGTGCTTCCAGTTTTCCCTCTTCTTGCCTTCGACCAGAGGCGTGGGCAACGATGGCGCTGAGGTGATTCTCAATAAGCACCTGAGTGCCTTCTTCACGTGCGGTTAGATCCGTCTGCTGTAAAAAATCGAATGCCACTTTAAAGGTTGGGTGCTGGTGGTGATGGGCGGCATGGTTGGAGAGATGATCGACTATCATAGTGTTCCTTTTATAAAAGACCGAGCTGTTCGTTATCGGTCGGGAGAGATGGGGCGTCGGTGATATCAAGTAGCTGGAGTAGTTCGTTTTCTGTTAAAACGGGCACGCCGAGTTTCTCCGCTTTGGTGAGTTTCGATCCCGCCGCGGCACCCGCTACAAGATAGGACGTTTTTTTTGAGATGCTGCTGCTGACCTTGCCCCCCAGTGCTTTAATGCATTCTCCGGCTGCATCACGGGTCATTGTTTCGAGCGTTCCGGTGAGAACAAAGGTAGATCCATTGAGGGCGGTTCCCACTGGGTTTGCATCATCGCGGCACAAGGTCACGCCAGCAGCTCGCAATGCTTCAATAACATCCCTTGCTCCTGAATTTTCAAAATAGGTGGTTAGAGAGCTCGCCACGATGGGACCGATGTCGTGCAGATCTTCCAGTTCGTCTGTGGAGGCTTGCATAAGCGCATCGATATCGGGGAAGGCTTTTGCCAAGGTTTCGGCGGCGGTTTTTCCAACATGCCGGATGCCGAGTCCAAACAGCACTTTGGCAAACGGACGGGATTTACTTTTTTCGATGCCGTCTAATAGATTGGAGATCGAGCGTTCTCCCGTTCGTTCAAGATTTTCCAGATCGGTTGCGTTGAGTTGATAGAGGTCGGCAGGTGTTTTAACGAGGTGATGAGCGACCAGCTGTTCGACCATCGATTCCCCCAATCCGGTGATATCCATCGCGCCTCGAGCGGCATAGTGTTCAAGCCAGCTTTTCACTTGAGCCGGGCATTGTAGATTCGTGCAACGCAACGCCACCTCACCTTCCATGCGCTGCACTCGACTGTTGCACTCCGGGCAGGTGTGGGGCAGTTCATAGGCTTGACTATCCGCCGCCCGTTTGGCGACGACGACGGCGATGACAACCGGAATAATTTCACCCGCTTTTTCGATTATCACGCGGTCGCCAATCCGAATATCTTTGCGGCGAATTTCATCTTCATTGTGAAGGGTCGCGCGTTTAACTGTGGTGCCAGCGAGTTGAACCGGTTCGAGTTCCGCCACAGGCGTGAGCACCCCGGTACGACCTACTTGAACGGTGATGTCGAGCAGGGTGGTCTCGGCTTGTTCCGGCTCATATTTAAACGCCACCGCCCAACGCGGGCTTTTGGCTGTGGCACCCAAGTTTTCGTAGAGGGAGCGATCGTTGACTTTGATCACCGCGCCATCGATCTCAAACGGAAAATCATGCTGCATCGATTCAAGGCTATCGAGCGCGGCGAGTAGATCAGCCGAATCGGTCTGTTTCCAGCGTTTGGGGGTGGTTTTGAGTCCCCATTTTTTGAGGGTGTCGAGGAGGTATTCATGTGTTTTGAATTCGATTCCGTTGCATTCACCAGCCCCATAGAAGAGCGCATCGAGTGGGCGTTGCGCCACCTCTCTGGCATCGAGGAGCTTCAAGGAACCGGCACACGCATTACGTGGATTCGCAAAGGGTTCGATCCCTGCCTCTTGGCGTTGGAGATTCAGTTTTTCAAAGCCGGTCTTATCAAAATAGATCTCGCCGCGTACTTCGAGGACTTCAGGGGGATGATCGGTTTGGAGACGAAGGGGAATCGAGCGAATGGTACGAACATTTGCCGTGACATCATCGCCCGCCGTTCCGTCACCCCGGGTTAAAGCATGAACCAAGGTGCCGGTTTCGTAGCGCAAGGAGATCGCACCGCCATCGATCTTTGGCCCACGTATAAAGGCAAGCGGTTCGCC
>CAJYAJ010000032.1 GCA_913065005.1 uncultured Verrucomicrobiota bacterium
TATACACGCAAAAATAATTGTTATTCAGTATTCTAGCATCTGCACAATAATCAATGTTTAAAGGGGTATTATGAGATATTGACCCGTTGGGGGTGTTCCGTCTGGGTCCGTTGGGCGCTACTTTGGGGTACCCTCAGCTCATCTATTCGCTGTGAACCTAGGTTCTGCAGTCACTCGTATAAAAAAACCAATCCGGTTGGATTGGTTTAAAATTGGTAGCGGGGGTTGGATTTGAACCAACGACCTTCAGGTTATGAGCCTGACGAGCTACCGGGCTGCTCTACCCCGCATGTCCTAATAAGGGCGTGAATAGTACTGCTTGAGAGGATAATTGCAATGGCTTTTTTCGATTCTTTTTAGGTGAGAGGTGGATTTTAACTGGTTTCACCGTTTTTTTGGATTTTTTTAGCTTTTTTTATTCAAAATAAGCTAAAATAGCGTCAAAAAACATCTGTATTGGTAAATTATGGCGTGGATAAGCTTTTTTAAAAAAAAGGGCCAAAAGTCACTTGCGAAAACAAAACACACACTATATGTTGTGTTCTATTCAGCAAAAGTTCCATATATGGTGCTTATTCTGTCAACAAGTTATCAACAGCGTTTTCCACAGTAGAAAGTGCAAAAAACGGTGGGTTTTTTGCATTTTAGAAAGGTTATGAGCAGGTATGGGTGAGTTATTAGTTGAGAAAAGAAATGGAGAGCGGGCACCCATGGATCTGGAGAAGATCCACAAGGTAGTGACGTGGGCGGCTGAGGGGTTGGAAAATGTATCGGTTTCGCAGGTGGAAATGCGTTCTCAAATTCAGATGTATGATGGGATTCGTACGGAAGACATTCATGAAACGATTATTAAGGCGGCGGCTGATTTAATTTCTGAGGAGACGCCTGATTATCAATATTTGGCGGCTCGGTTGGCGATTTTTCATTTACGAAAAAAGGCGTATGGTCGGTTTGAGCCGCCTCGGTTGTTTGAGCATGTGAGCCGGATGGTGAAGGAGAATCGGTATGATTCGGCGTTGCTGAGAGATTATACGGAGGCGGATTTTGATGCGATGGATGGATTCCTTGATCACAGTCGGGATTTAACGTTTTCGTATGCAGCGGTGAAGCAGTTGCAGGGAAAATATTTGGTGCAGGATCGTGTGGCGGGTCGGATTTATGAGAGCGCTCAGTTTTTATATGTGCTGGTGGCGGCGAGTCTGTTTGCGCACTATCCTGCTGCGACGCGGCTTGATTATATTGCGCGGTTTTATGATGCGGTATCGACTTTTAAGATTTCGTTGCCAACGCCGATTATGTCGGGCATTCGCACGCCGACGCGCCAGTTTTCTTCGTGTGTGTTGATTGAGTGTGGGGATAGCTTGGATTCGGTGAATGCGACTTCGAGTGCGATCATTAAGTATGTGAGTCAGCGCGCAGGAATTGGGATTAATGCGGGACGGATTCGTGCATTGGGCAGTCCGATTCGGAATGGAGAAGCATTCCATACGGGTTGTATTCCATTCTTTAAGCATTTTCAGACGGCGGTAAAGAGTTGTTCGCAGGGAGGGGTTCGCGGTGGGGCGGCTACCCTTTTCTATCCGTTGTGGCATTTGGAAGTGGAAGACCTCATCGTGTTGAAAAACAACAAAGGGGTTGAGGAGAATCGGGTGCGGCATTTGGATTATGGCGTGCAGTTCAATAAACTGATGTATCAGCGGATGTTGAAGAACGAGAAGATCACGTTGTTCAGTCCTTCGGATGTACCGGGGTTATATGAAGCCTTTTTTGCGGATCAAATCGAGTTTGAACGGTTGTATGTACAGTATGAAAATGATCCGACCATTCGGAAAAAACAGATTGGTGCTCTTGAGTTGTTTACGCTCTTTGCACAGGAGCGCGCGAGCACGGGGCGGATCTATTTGCAGAATGTGGACCATTGCAATACGCATAGTCCGTTCGATCCAAGCGTGGCGCCCGTTCGGCAGAGTAATTTGTGCCTTGAGATTGCGCTACCGACTAAGCCGTTGAGCGATGTGAATGATGAGAGCGGTGAGATTGCGCTTTGCACGCTTTCGGCGATTAATTTGGGCGCTCTTAAATCGATTGATGATATGGAGGAGTTGGCGGATTTAGTGGTGCGGGCGTTGGATAGTTTGTTGGATTATCAGGGTTATCCGATTCCGGCGGCGAAGCATGCTTCATTAAGTCGCCGGACGTTAGGTATTGGTGTGATCAATTATGCCTATTATTTAGCGAAAAACGGCGTGCGCTATTCGGATGGATCTGCCAAAGCACTCACGCACCGGACGTTTGAGGCGTTGCAATTTTATTTAATGAAGGCCTCGGCTCAGTTGGCAGAGGAGCAGGGGGCCTGTCCGTATTTCAACGAGACGACCTATGCGCAGGGGATCATGCCTACGGATACGTATAAAAAAGAGCTGGATGCGGTTTGTGATGAGCCGTTGCATTTGGATTGGGATGGGTTGCGGGAGCAGATTCGCACGCATGGTATGCGAAACTCCACGTTGACGGCATTGATGCCTTCGGAGACGTCTTCTCAAATCTCCAATGCGACAAACGGCATTGAGCCGCCGCGCGGGCTGATCAGTGTTAAAGCGAGTAAGGATGGTATCCTGAAACAGGTGGTTCCGGAGATGGAACGCTTGAAAGATCAATATGAGTTATTATGGGATATTCCGAACAACGCCGGCTATTTGGAGTTGGTGGGTATTATGCAGAAGTTTGTGGACCAGACGATTTCGGCAAATACGAACTATGACCCTTCCAAATATCCAGAGGGGAAGGTGCCTGTTCGTGATATTATTAAAGACATTCTCAAGGCGTATAGCTTGGGCGTGAAAACGCTTTACTATCATAACACCCGCGATGGCGCATCTGATAGCCATGAAGATTTAGGGGGTTGTGAAGGTGGAGCGTGCAAGATTTAACCGGTTGATGCGAACCCCGTCAGCCAAGGAGAACCGATCATGAATTTTTCAACGTTTAGACAAGAACAAACCGATACCCTCACTGAACCGATGTTTATGGGGAACAGCGTGAATGTGGCGCGATATGACCAGCAACGGCATCCGATTTTTGAGAGTATTATTGAGAAGCAGCTTTCCTTTTTTTGGCGACCGGAAGAGATCGACGTTTCGAAGGATCGAGCTGATTGGCAGTCGTTGACGGAATGCGAGAAGCACATTTTTATTTCGAACTTGAAGTATCAGACGTTGCTTGATTCGGTCGCGGCTCGAAGTGTGAATGTGTGCTTGCTGCCCTTGGTGTCGTTGCCGGAGTTAGAAACGTGGATTGAGACGTGGGCATTTGCTGAAACGATCCATTCGCGTTCGTATACCCACATTATTCGGAATCTGTTTGCCAATCCAGGCGAGGTGTTTGATGACATCGTATTGAACGAAAATATTATCGAGCGGGCGGCGGATATTTCAAAATATTTTGATGAGATCATCATGATGTCGCAGATCTTCAATATTCAGGGTGAGGGAACCTATGAGATTGAAGGCCGTCAAGTGGAAGTGACCACACGGAATATCAAGCGGCGACTCTACATGGCGATTTGTGCCATCAATGCCCTAGAAGCGATTCGCTTCTATGTCTCGTTTGCGTGCTCGTTTGCATTTGCGGAGCGGGAGTTGCTGGAGGGGAACTCGAAAATCATTCGATTGATTGCCCGTGATGAAGCGTTGCACCTGACGGGAACACAACACATGTTAAATTTGTGGGCCGATGGTCGCGACGATCCTGAAATGGCAGAAGTCGCGAAAGAGATGCATGAAGAGGGTAAAGCTCTCTTTATGGATGTGGTTGAGCAAGAAAAAGCATGGGCGGATTATCTGTTTAAAGATGGATCGATGATCGGCATGAATGCGGCGATTTTGAAAGAGTATGTTGAATATATTGCCAATCAGCGTTTAACCGCGATCGGCTATGAGCCTCCGTTTGATATTAAAACCAATCCTCTGCCGTGGATGAATTCTTATCTCGTGAGTGATAATGTGCAGGTGGCACCACAGGAAGCGGAAATTTCTTCCTACTTGGTTGGCCAAGTTGACGCCTCGGTGGACAGTAGCGACTTTGCCGACATGGAGCTCTAAGGAGAGGGCAATGGGGCACCGTATCTATGTAGACGAACAGCTGACACCTGCTGAGTTTGACGAGACGGTGGACTACAACATCCTTTCAGCCTTGGATCGGGCTAAGATCGAAAGTGATAGCCATTGTCGTGCCGGATTTTGCGGAACCTGTCGGGTGACATTGCTACGTGGACAAGTCAGCTATCCGGGTGGAGTGCCGCTTGGCTATGTGCGTGAGGGTGAGATTCTCCCTTGTTGTTGCGTGCCTACTTCCGATATTGAGATCCGCACCTATTGATTATTCGGGTGCTTCGATCCATCGGTAGAAGGCGTGGTCGCTTCCCTTGGGTACAGGGATTTTTTGAAAACCAAATATACCATCGGCGACGTAACCATTAATTCGGCTCCATTGCGTTAAATTGGTGCTAACTTCTAGGTCGTAAGATTCTCCGGTGGGTGGAGCATCAACGATGTAGTCAAATTCGAGGTTGCCGTTGGAGTTTGTATTAAACGAATAGGTAAAGTAGAGCTCATTGGGAACCGCGATATTATCAAAGTTTACATGGGTAAGAAATGTGCCGATTGTATCGGTTGAACCATAATCCCAGGTAGCAATAAGGAAACGGGCCTCGGCTGGATTGAAAATAGGTTGCGCAAACGTGGCGGAAAAGCGACCGTTGAGTGCTTCACCGGGAGCTAGATCCTGATCAAAGCCGAAATCGATATCATTATTGTAATAATATGCCTGCGTAAGGGTTTGTGTGCCGGTGAAGGAGGCTTCGATAGCGGGTGTATTATTGGCGTTTTCAAAGAGGAAAAAGGTTCCCGGATTCCAGATCGGATGTTCTTCTAAAACTAAATAATTAAGAAGATTATGGGGGTTCGTATCTAGGGGGATGGTTCCGCTGATATCGAAGGCGACGGAGTTGCTGGTTATCTCAAAGTTCGAGAGGGTGATCTGTGCATAGGCGGTGTGGCCGATGAGCAGGGCGGCTAGTAGGTAGAGGGGTTGGAATGGTTTCATAAGATAAATATACCTTTTATTTTAAGTATAAGTCATAAATTTATTTAATTAATTGTTTAAAAACAAGCGGAAAAAAGGGGGATGACTGGACAGAAGAAGAGCTTTGTGTTGGGATGTTGGGAGAAAGGTGAGGCACATGAAGGTTTTATTGGTAGGGGATATTGTGGGGCGTCCGGGGCGAAATGCGTTTACGCAGATTGTGGGGCGGATGCGGGATGCGGGTGAGGTGGATTTTGTGATCGCGAATGGCGAAAATGCGGCGGCAGGTCGGGGGCCGACGCCGGAGATGGCTCAGGCGATTTTGGCATCGGGTGCGGATGTGATTATTTTGGGGGACCATACGTGGGATAGCAAGGAGATGGTGGCGGGGATCGATTTGGAAGAACGGGTTATTCGCCCAGCAAATTTTCCGAAAGAGGCGCCGGGTCGAGGTTGGGTTCGGGTGGAGACGCCGGAGGGTCCGTTGGTGGTGATGCAGTTGATTGGGCGGGTTTTTATGCAGCCGCATCAGGCGTGTCCGTTTACGACGGCGGATCGGATGTTGAAGGGGGAGTTGGCGAACGATCGGGCGATTTTTGTGGATATTCATGCTGAGGCGACATCGGAGAAGATGGCGTTTGGGCGGTATCTGGATGGCAGGGTGACGTCGGTGACGGGCACCCATACCCATTGCCAGACATCGGATGGGCGATTGTTTCCGAAGGGGACGGCGTTTATGACGGATTTGGGGATGACGGGTCCGCAGGATTCGGTGTTGGGTCGGGCGGTGGAGCCGGTGGTGGCGAAATTTGTCACGGGGCTGCCGCATCGGTTTGATGTGGCGTCGGGAAATCCGGCGTTAGAGGGTGCGTTGCTTGATGTGGATATGACGACGGGTCGGGCGCGGTCGATCGAGGCGTTGCGGGTGTATACGGAAGCGGAATAGCGATGTCGGAGCGGCGGCGTATCGTAAGCGTTAGTGAGTTGAATCTGGAAGCTCGGCGGGTGCTGGAGCGGGGGTTGGGCGAGCTGTGGGTTTCGGGGGAGCTTTCTCGGGTGACGTTGCATACAAGCGGTCATTGGTATTTTACGTTAAAGGATGCGCAGGCTTCGGTGAGTTGTGCGATGTTTGCGCGGGAAAATGCGTCGGTGGGTTTTGTTCCGGAGGAGGGGATGCAGGTGGAGCTGCTGGGACGGGCTTCGTTGTATGAGGCGTCGGGTCGCTATCAATTGATTGTTTCGGAGATGGAGGCGTCGGGTCGGGGCGATTTGCAGAAGCAGTTTGAGGCGTTGAAGGCGAAGTTGGCGGCGGAGGGATTGTTTGATCAGACGCGGAAAAGGGCGTTGCCGCAGGTGCCGCAGCGGATTGGCTTGGTTACGTCGCCGACGGGGGCGGCGGTGCGTGATTTGGTGGAGGTGTTGACGCGTCGATTTCCCCATCTGGAGATTTTGTTGGCACCGGTGACGGTTCAGGGCGAGGGTTCTGCTCGGCGGATTGCGGCGGCGATTGAGTATCTGAATCAGCGGGGGGGTCTGGATTTACTGATTGTGGGTCGGGGCGGTGGTAGTCTGGAAGATTTATGGGCGTTTAATGAGGAGATTGTGGCGCGGGCGATTGCGGCTTCGGAGCTGCCGGTGATTTCGGCGGTGGGGCATGAGATTGATTTTACTATTGCAGATTTTGTAGCGGATGTGCGGGCGCCAACGCCATCGGCGGCGGCGGAGTTAGCGGTGCCAGAGGAGGCGGAGCTGATGCGGTTGTTGGGCGCAGAGCAACGGCGGTTGGTGGGGGCATTACGGGATACGTTGCAGCGGTTGCAGATTCGGTTTGAGCGGGTGGCAGATCATCCGGTGTTTCGGGAGCCGGCTCAGGCGGTTCAGTTGTATCGTCAAGAGGTGAAGCAGTTGAAGGGGCAGTTGGCGGTGGTATTGGTGGAAGCGCAGCGGTCGCGAGCGGAGCGGGTGGCGCAGGCGGGCATGCGGGGCGGGCATGCGTTGGAGCGTTCGTTGCAACAGACGCAGCAGTGGGTGGATGAAGCGGGATTGCGTTTGCGACATGGGTGTGAGGTGCAGCGGCAAGATCGGCGGCGGCGCTTGGAGCATGTGGAGCGGCAGTTGGCGTTGTTGAATCCGTTAGCTGTTTTGGGCCGGGGGTATAGTTTGACGTTGCGGTCGGATGGCACGGTGATGCGTTCGGTGGCGGGGGTTGAGATGGGTGAGGCGATTACGACACAGTTGGAAGATGGTCAAATGGTTTCAAGTGTGAAAGAGTTGAAGAAGCAAGTAGGAGAAGAAGATGGCAAATAAAAAAGAGTCGTTTGAAGAGGCGTTGGAACGGCTGGAAACGTTGGTGGAGCAGATGGAGAGCGGGGAGCTGAGCTTGGAGGCGATGATTACGCATTTTGAGGAGGGTTCGGCACTGGTGGAGCGGTGTTCAAAGCAGTTGAGTGAAGTAGAGCAGAAGATTGAGAAACTGGTGAAGCGGGGCGATTCTTTGGAGAGCGAGCCGTTTGATGCGGAGGCTTAATGGATGAATAGGAAGTGGTGGCTGATTTGTTTTGCGGGGCTTCTAGTGGGGATGGTGGTTTTTTCGTCGGGGCTGATTTTTTCGCAGGCTTGGAAAGAGTCGGGGCGGGGAAATTCGGCGCGGCAGTTTAGCAATTCGATTGCGGATGCGGTGGCGGAGGTGATGCCTTCGGTGGTGGTGATTCGGACGGAAAAGATTAATTATCGAATTCAGCGTGATTTTTTTGGGATAACGTATCGGATTCCAGAGCAACTGGCTGGGCAGGGTTCGGGTGTGGTGGTGGATGAGTTGGGCCATATCGTGACGAGCTGGCATGTGATTGAGGGGGCGCGTACGGGTGAGGTGGTTTTGGATGATGGCACGAAGTTGCCGGTGGCGTTGGTGGGGTATTGTAAAGCGACGGATTTGGCGGTGTTGCGAATTCAATCGGAGGGGTTGACGTTGCGGCCGGCCTCGTTTGGGAATTCGGATCGGGTGCGTGTAGGGGAGGTGGCCATTGCGATTGGTTCTCCGTTTAGTTTGCAGAGTTCGGTGACGGTGGGGCATGTGAGCCAAAAGGGACGGCAGGTGCAGATGTTGCCGTATGAGGATTTTATTCAGACGGATGCGGCGATCAACGAGGGCAATAGCGGGGGACCGCTGATTGATGTTGAGGGGTGTGTGATTGGCATTAATACGGCGAAAAAAACGGATGATCAGGAGCGGGGCGTGGGCATTGCTTTTGCGGTTCCGGCAAATTTGGCACAGGCGGTGGTGAATTCAATTATTGAGACAGGGCAACATAGTTGGCCTTGGTTGGGCATGTCGTTTTCGGTGTTGAATGTACAGATGCAGCAGGAGCTGAAGGTGGGTACACCAGTGATAATCGGGCAAGTTTGGAACCAGACTTCGGCTTCGCGCGCGGGGCTCCAGCCGGGGTGGGGTGTGGTAAAAATAGATGATATCTCTATTCGTTCTTTGCGGGATATTGAGCGGGTGGTGTATAGCAAACGGGTGGGTGAGCAGGTGGCGTTGATTCTTCAGATGGGGCAGCAACAACAACGGGTGGAGCTTGAGTTGGAAGCATTCCCGGGAATGGTGAATTGATGGCACGAACGGGTCTGAATAGTCGCTTGATGGCGGCGCAAATTATAGCGGAGTGGTTGGAGAATGGAAATTTTCCGGAACGGCGTTTGGCGCGATTGAAGCGTGATCGGGGCTTTGTGATGGAGCTGGTGCATGGTTCGTTGCGGCAACAGGCGGTGATGGTTTGGTTGGAGCAGCGGTGGGTGAAGCGAACGCCGAGTGTATTGACGCGCGGTATTCTCCAGGTGGGATTTTATCAGCTTCTTTTTTTGGATGATGTGGAGGTGTATGCGGCGATCAATGAGTGTGTGGAGGCGGCCAAGTGCCAGCCGAATGGATTGGGCGCAGCCAAGTTGGTGAATGGGGTTTTACGGCGGTGTGATCGGGAGCGGACGGCGGTTCAAGAGGCGTTGGCGAAAGAGTCGGAGGCGGTGCAACTTTCGCATCCGGCGGAGTTATTGAGGGGTTGGCAGGCGGCGTATGGGGTTGAGCAGGCGCGGGCGTTGGCGGAGTGGAATAATTGCCCGGCAGAGACGATTTTACGGGTGGAGCAGTCGCGAGTGGAGGCGGATGCGTTTATCGATGCGTTGCGGGGGGTGGATATTGAACCGTTGCTGCATCCTTCTTCGGAGCGGGAGGTTTTTTTGGTGTTACCTCGGGGGGTGTCGGTGGCGGCGTTGCCTGGCTATGAGGAGGGGTGGTTTGCGGTGCAAGATCCGGCTACGGCTCTTTCGGTTGATTTGTTGGCACCACGGGGGGGTGAACTGGTGTTGGATGCGTGTGCGGCACCGGGTGGAAAAACCATTTTGATGGCGAGTCGGATGCGGTCGGGCGCGGGTGTTGTGGCGATGGAGTTGCATGCGGATCGATTGCCGAAGTTGGAAGCAAATTTAGGGCGGTTGGGCTTTGCGGGGGTGGAGGTGGTGCAAGGGGATGCACGCGCACCTCAGGAGGCATTGGGTGATCGAGTATTCGATGCGATTTTGTTGGATGTGCCGTGTAGTAATAGTGGTGTTTTGCGGCGACGCTCGGATGCGCGCTGGCGGATGGATGCGGATCGGTTGAAGGCGTTGAATGTGTTGCAATTTGAGATTCTTACGGCGTGTGCGATGCGGCTGCGGTCGGGGGGACGTTTGGTTTATAGCACTTGTTCGTTGGAGGCGGGTGAAAATGAATTATTGGTGAGCCGATGGGTGGCAGCGCATCCGGATTTTCAGCTAGACCGGGAAGTGAAGGCATTTCCTCCTGAGGCGCAAACAGATGGGGCGTTTGCGGCGTTGATTCGTCGTCGGTGAGCAATAGACTTTTTTTGGAGTTGGGATTGGTCTATTGTGTGGTGCATGAATTTTAAAGAGGCATTGAATGCGGAGCAGTATGCGGCGGTGTCGGCACCAGACGGACCGGCGTTGGTGGTGGCGGCGGCGGGGACTGGTAAGACGCGTACGCTGATCTATCGATTGGCATGGCTGGTAACGGAACGGGGCGTGGAGCCGTGGGAAGTCTTGTTGCTGACGTTCACTAATAAGGCGGCGAATGAAATGTTGTCGCGAGCGGAAGCGTTGGTTCAACGTCAGTTTAATAGTGGCTTTAGTGGGACGTTTCATTCGTTTGCGAATCGGTTGCTTAGGCAGCATGCGGATCGGGTGGGATTTGGCAAAGATTTTTCGATTTTGGATTCGGATGATTCAAAGAAACTGATGCGAAATTGTGCGGATGAACTGGGCATGGATAAGAAGATGTTTCCGAAGCCGGATGTGCTGTTGAGTGTTTTTGGGGTCGTGAGCGGGCGGCAGGGTGATTTACGGGCAGCGGTTGAGGAGCGTTTTGAGCATGCGGAGGTGGAGATTGAAGATATCCTGAAGGTGCAGATGCTTTATGTGGAGAAGAAGCGGGCTACGAACACGATGGATTTTGATGATTTGTTGATCTATGCTCATCAATTGTTGAGTGATCATGATGATTTGCGGCGGTTCTATCAGGATGCGTTTCGGCATGTGTTGGTGGATGAGTATCAGGACACGAATGTTTTGCAAGCGGCTATTGTGCGTCAGTTGGTGAGTGGGCATGGTAATCTTATGGTGGTGGGGGATGATTTCCAGAGCATCTATTCGTGGCGGGGGGCGGATTTTCGAAATTTTTTAGATTTCGCGGGCGCGTATGAGGGAGCGGCTACGTATAAACTCCAGACGAACTATCGAAGCACACCGGAGATTTTAGAGACGGCGAATGCGGTGATTGCGGGCAATCCGGAGCAGTTTCAGAAAGAGTTGCGGGCGGTTCGTCCGGGTGGTGAGGCTCCTCGATTAGCCCGCATGCGGGATGGTTCGACGCAGGCGCGCTATATCATTGAGGAGGTGCGACGATTGGTGCGGGAGGGCATTACGGCGTCTCAGTGCTGTGTCTTGTATCGATCGCATTTTCATGCGATGGAGCTTCAGATGGAGTTGGCGCGCGAGCAGGTGCCGTATGTAGTGACATCGGGTGTTCGATTTTTTGAGCAGGCACATATCAAGGATGCGTGTTCGTTATTGCGACTCATTGCAAACCCATCAGATGCATTGGCGTTTAGTCGTTTGATGGAACTGTTTCCGAAAGTGGGCGTGAAGACCGCGCAGAAGATCTTCCAGAAATTGGGAGGGCGTGTGAATGTGCTACACGAGGAGACGTTAGAGCAGCTGAGTGGGCTGTTGCCGGCGGCAGCACAGGAGTCGTGGAAGTCCATTAAGCCGATCTTTCAGGCTTATCGTGAAGATCAGCTAGATGAAGATCCGGGGGAAGTGATTTTTCGTTTCAACAAGGCATTCTATAGTGAATACATGGTGGAGACATTTGATAATGCTAAGTTTCGACAAGAGGATATGGATGGGCTGATTGATTTTACGGCGAAGTTTGAAAGCGTAGAGGTTTTTTTGGCGGAGGTGGCGTTGCTGACCAATCTGGATACGGATGCGGCGGCGCAGACGGCGCAGACGGCGGATGAGCATGTGTTGCGGTTGAGCACGGTGCATCAGGCAAAGGGGTTAGAGTGGAAGGCGGTCTTTGTTCTGTTTGTGAATGAGGAGATGTTCCCGAGTCGCAAGACGGTTGAGGAGCAGGGAGACAGTGAAGAGCGACGCCTTTTCTATGTGGCGGTTACGCGAGCGGAAGATCGGCTCTATCTTTGCGCACCGATGGTTCGACGGCAGCGAGATGGCGGTATCCAGTTTCTTGATCCATCCCGGTTTATCGAAGAAATTCCAGATGAATTCCTTGTGGAAGAAAAAGGATTTTTCTAAGGCTATTGAGAGACGTTGAGCGGGATGATGCGTGCGAGGGTGAGTTGGTATCTCATTCAAGATTTTTATCTAAAACAATTCCACACCATTCCCCATTTCCATCGCGTGAAATTTCTTGAACTCCGTATTGAATAACGGAGTCGGCAACGGCGTCGGCTTCAATTTCACGAATGCCGGAGAGGATGAGTCTTTGCTTGGTGGCTTGCGTGAGTTTGGGGGCGGCTTGAAGGAGTACCCCTGTGAGCATATTGGCACAAAGGAGATCTGCTTGTGGCAGATGAAGGTCGTCGTTGAGGAGATCTGCGGTTTGGAAGGTGAGCGAGATTTGATTGATCGAGGCGTTGGCTTGGGCTTGTTCGGTGGCTATGGGGTCGAGATCAAAGGCGTGGATTTGTTTGATGCCAAGTTTGTGTGCGGCGATGGAGAGGATGCCGCTGCCGCTGCCGGCATCTAGGAGGGATTGTGGTTGTTTTTGTTGCAGGGCTATTTCGAGTTGTTCGAGGCAAAAGCGCGTCGTGAAGTGACCTCCGGTTCCAAAGCTGAGACCGGGATTTATAATGAGGTTTTTACGTTGGTTATCAGGGGGTTTTTCCCAGTAGGGAACGATGCGTAGTTGACGGCCTATCTCTTCGATTTGAAAATGATGTTGCCAGAAGGTAGTCCAGGCTTCTGCGGGGAGTTCGGTTGCTTCGGCGTGAAGGAGTGGCAGGGTGGCTGGAAGTATTTTTTGGGCGATCTGTGCGTGTAGTAAGGTTTCGAAATAGGTGTCTAGTTGCACGATGGGGGATGGGGGATGACGTGTTTCTACGGGGCTAATAGAGAATGTTTGTTCGAGCCAGTGATGCACGGTTTGAATGTGTTGCGGGTGAACGGTAATGGAAAGTCTGCCGCGGTTATTTTCATTTTTTTGCATGGAAGGGGATATACCGCATGCGATGTGTTTTGGGAAGCGCGTGTCAAAAAAAACACTCCTCCTGAAGGAGGAGTGCATCCGTTTCTTAACAACGAGCTCTCTTGATTAATAGATGGTTGTAGATTCAGTTTCCATCACGGGCCGTTGAAGTTCACGGCTTGTCATGCGTGTGGTGAAGCGAACATCACCTGGTGTTTTAGCACGAATGCGAACGGTCCATTTGGCGGTTTGTTTGGCAGCTAATGAAGTAACTGGACTGAAGGTTATGCTTTTATCTGCAACTGTTCCTGGCGTGCTTCCGGTCGCACTTACAATCTCCATATTCGCCTCGATTTCACAGACGATACGTACATCATGACCGGGAGCGTTGCCTTGGTTGGAGGCGGTAATGATGTAGGTGCCCATATCACCGACTTCAAGTGGATCGGTTGAGTCAACTACTTCGAGGAGGATGCCGGGGACTCCAACCAACAAAGTTTTATCGGTTGCGCTAACCTGTGCAGACTGGTCTGATTTTGCATAGGCAGTATTGGGAACCGTTCCGCTGACGCTACTTTGAAGACGGGCATTCACGGTGCGGCTTGCGCCTGGGCGAAGGTCACCCACATTCCACATAATGGTATTGTCTACGAGGCGCGCATCTTTGTTGCCGGAAAGAAAGCGAAGGGTGTTGGGAACGGGATCGGTGATGATCACGTTTTTCGCAAGGGCATCTCCTACGTTTTTAACCGTAATTTTGTATTCCACATTTCTGCCGGCATATTGCCGCTCGGTTGCGTCTTTTGTAAGAGCGAGTTGTGCTTTGCGTATAAGAGTCTCATCGGCCGCATCGGCAGATAAATGGCCAGCGGCTACTGCAGTTGTTGTATTTGAGTAGATGCCTGTGTGGGCGGATGTTGCGAGAAATTGGAGGGTCTTGGATTGACCTTCAGCTAGGTCGCCGACTTCGAAGCGTAAGATTCGTTCAGGGCTGCCGACGGCATTAAGCCGATTAGGAAGACGATCTGTCACGACGACGTTACGAGCCATTCCTGCGCCGGTATTTGAAACAACTAGTTTAACGGGAATCTGTTCATTAATGCGTGCTTCGGGTGGCATCTCTTTGGTAAGTGCAATTTGTGGATTGACCACATTGATGGACTGACAAAGATATCGATCATATTGAGGTAGTGCACAATT
>CAJYAJ010000033.1 GCA_913065005.1 uncultured Verrucomicrobiota bacterium
GGGTGCGGGGGCATCCGTTGGTTTGGCATAATGTTATTCCTGATTGGATTGAAGATAAAGAGCGGGATGCGGCAGAAATTGGTGATGATATTATGCAACATGCTGAGCGCTTATTGACCCTTTATCCGGAGATAGATGAATGGGATATTTATAACGAGGCACCGGTATGGGAGGGCATTCCGGGGTTGCATGATACGCAGCTTGGGATTCGGCGGTGGATGGATCTGGAAGGGGGGCCTGCGAGTGTAACTGAAAAGTTAGCGCTCTTGATTCAACGAATCCGACCGGAAGCGGATGGGTTGGTGAATCATTTTAATTTAGATCATCCTTCGTATCATCAGATGATTCAAACGTGTTTAGAGCGTGGGGTGCCGATTCGAGGGATTGGTCTTCAGTCACATATGCAGGATGCAAATTCAATTTGGACGGAGGAGTATATGTGGGATCTCATGGAAGCGTATGGAGCCTATGATATTCCTATTCACTTTACGGAGGTAACGATCCTGAGTTGTGAGGGTGTGGCGGATTGGGTGGAGATGCAGGCGTGGGAAGAGAAGCGTATGACTCAGCGACGGGCGGGTGAGAAACCCGAGCAACAGAAAAGTACGCAAGCATTAATGCAGCGACAGGCAGCGTATGCTCGAGATTTTTATACATTGGCTTTTAGTCATCCTTCCGTGAATACGATTGTCTGGTGGGCGCTTTCTGATGTAGGAGTTTGGCGGGGGTTGCCGGGTGGTTTATTCGATGAGAAAGGTCGAGTTAAGCCGGTGGCAAAAGAGCTGAATCGATTAATTAATGAGGAGTGGCATACCCATGTTCGCGGACGATTGAAGGCGGCTGGAGAAGTTCCGTTGAAGGGGTTTCGTGGCACGTATCAATTAAAGGTGGAGCATGAAGGGGTTCGTTATCGTGCTGATTTTGATTTGCTTGATAATGCGGAGAAGCCAGTGCAGGTCGATTTGGTGCGAGTGGATGCAGAGTAAACAGACGATAAAAATAAATATATATGGAGTATGTGTCGTTTCGTTGATGGGATGCGTCTTTAGTTTGATAGCGGATGTTTCGTTACAAAGTGGATCATATACGGTTGAACAAAGTTGGTCGCAGGAGACAGTGTTTGAGCGTTCGTATCATGTGTTGGTTCCGACGGGAAAAGGACCTTTTCCTGTTTTAATTAAGTTGCATGGATCGGGTGGTCAAGGTAAGCCCATGTTGCGCCATTTTTCTCATAAATCATCGCATATATTAATCGCACCAGATGGATATGATCGCCAATGGAATGTGAGTCGTCAAAGAAGTAAGGCGCCAGACGTTGCGTTTATTAAAGCGATCTTAGATCACGTGAAAACGTTTTCGAATGTAGACGCTAAACGGATCACGATTATGGGCATGTCGAATGGAAGTGCTTTGCTAAATCGATTGATGATTGAACTTTCGATTTCGGATTTTCAGGCGGGAATATCGGTGGTTTCTCAATTAGTCGAAGAGCAGTATCGCGCTGGTTCTTTTTGGTATGATCCTGATGGGGGGAATCAATACAGCAAGAAGATCCAACCTCCATCGGGGCGGCGTTTTTTAACGATCTCAGGGGAAAAAGACCCGATGATCCCATATGAGGGCGGTCAAGGGGTTGTGGGGTATCGTTTTTTGCCGGCAGAGCAGAGTGCTTTTTTGTGGGCACAGGTGAATGGCTATCGAGGAAAGCAGATAGAGGCGGGTAGAGGGAAACCGTATCCAGATGATTTGTCCTGTTTGTTGTATCGGTATGTGGATTCAAATGTAACACATGTAAAGGTGTTGAAGGCGGGGCATGAGGCGGGTCGTGCTGTAGGTGTAAGACAACTGATTGCCGAATTTTTAGAAAGAGATTCGTGAGGCTTTATATGATGTGCTTGCGTTTTCTTTTGGTTCTGCTCTGCGTGAGTGGTGCTTGGGCGGGTAGCCTGCCAACAAGCAGTAGAGAGAAGCCGAATGTGGTAATCATTTTTACAGATGATCAGGGATACCAAGACGTGGGTTGTTATGGCTCGCCTGATATTCGAACCCCGTATCTCGATCAGCTTGCTAAGGAGGGGATGCGGTTTACTGATTTTTATGTGGTTGCCTCGGTATGTTCGCCTTCTCGGGCGGGGTTGCTGACGGGGCGATATCCGGTTCGAATGGGGTTAGCCAAAAGCGTTTTATTTCCGCATTCAGGAGATCATGGATTGCCTCCGAAAGAGCAGACGCTTGCGGAGTTGATGAAGATGGCTGGATATCGAACGGCGTGTGTTGGTAAGTGGCATTTGGGGCATCAAAAAAAATATCTACCCACGGCGCATGGGTTTGATTCTTTTTATGGAATTCCGTTTAGTAATGATATGTGGATGGCTCCGGAGTTGGAAGTGGCGCAGGAACTGCTTTTGCGAGAAGGCGTTACTTCAGAACAGTTGGTCGAATTGCGAGAGCTCTCTTCCCATAAATGGGATGCAACAAATAAACCATATCATAATTGGGTGCCTTTGATGAGGGATACGCAGATGATTGAGTTTCCTGCTGACCAGTCGACACTGACAAAGCGGCTAACGGATGAAGCAATCCGTTTTATTGAAACAAGTGGAGAAGAGCCCTTCTTTCTTTATTTGGCGCATCCGATGCCGCATATTCCGCTCTATGTTTCGGAGGCCTATGCAGGAAGAAGTAAAGCGGGTCTGTATGGTGATGTAATTGAGGAGTTGGATGCCTCGACGGGGCAGGTGTTAGCGGCACTTGAGCGTATGGGCGTGGCGGAAAACACATTAGTTATTTTTACATCAGATAACGGTCCTTGGTTAAAGTTTGGTGCTCAAGGGGGTCGTGCCCATCCGCTGAAGGGGGGCAAGGGTAGTGTGTTCGAAGGGGGGGTGCGTGTACCGTGCGTGGTGCGATGGCCGGATCGAATCAAGCCCGCTCAAACATGCACAGCAGTTGCATCGACCTTAGATATTTTTCCGTTTGTTGCGGACTTGCTTGATCGTGAACCTGAACAGGAATTGGATGGAATCAGTTTAGCCCCGTTGGTGCTTGGGGAAAGAGATCATCTTCATGAGTCGTGGATCTATTATGGATTTGATGGAAAAGCGGCAGCGATTCGAATGGGGAATTGGAAGCTAATTTATAACGTGCCCGTGAATGCTTCGTTTAACGCAGAGATGGGTTGGAATTATGATCCCGAAACGATGGAACCGGAGCTGTATGATTTGCGGAATGATCCGGGTGAAAAGATCAATCTAGCTGATCAATTTCCGAGTCGTGTAGTAAAAATGAAAAAGCGGGCGTTAGAAATAACCACCCGCATTGAACACGATTAAGTGTGGTTATTTTTGATTAGAACTGGACGCGCATCCCGCCATAAAAAGATAATCCAGGGGTGTTGTAATTGGATACGACTTCATAATTCGTATCGGTTGCATTCTCCACCCTTCCAAAGAATTCCAATTTTTCTGAAGCGGCATAACGCGCACTCACATTCACGATCGTGTACGCTTTGAGTAGAGTCGTGTCTTGGCGGCGACTGAGATATGCCGCGTATGTGGAGAAGTTCCATTTTTCATTGGCTTGATAGTTCAGGGATGCGTTGACTTTATGCTTCGGGCGTTTGCGTGTGAAGGAGGAGTCTGAACTACTGTTATTGAGTCGGGTATAGCCGAGGTCGACTTGAATCGAATCTGCGGGATAGATATTAATCGTCACTTCCATGCCTTTGGTGTTGGCATCGGCATAGTTGGCGTATGTGTCGTCTTTATCATTTAGATAATAGGTGTCACCGGGACCGGCACTGCTACCGTAATCGGTGTCTTGATTAACGTCTCGCCAGTCAATAAAGTTTGCATACTCTTTTTTGAAGTAGGTGATGTTAAGCATCAGTGTATCTAGTAAAGGTTGATCAATTCCTACTTCCCATCCCCAACTCTCTTCGGGCTGAAGCTGGTTATTATAGGAGAGGTGATAGGAGTTGGGGGCTTTAAATCCGGTACCGTAGGCTCCTCGCAAGATTGTACTATTGTCAAGTAGCTGGTAGTTAGCAGCTACCTGAGAGGTTGTTTTATTTCCGAATCGACTATGATTATCCCGCCGACCTGAGAGAGTTAGGTTGAGGGGTGTGATGGGATGAATGTTGAGAATTGAGTAGATCCCTACATTGTTTAAGTCGCCTTCAATCTGTTCAGAGCCAGTCACTTTATACGTATCTTCACTGGTATCGATTCCGAAGAGCCCATTTGCGAGCGCGTGCTGCGCAAGTATATTTACATCCGATGAGAGTGTTTCCGAGTCGAATTGAGTTGATGCCTGAAAACGTTCTAACGCTAGATAGGAAATGCTTGCATTGAAGGTGAGTTGGTCGTTGAGCGCTTGCTGACTGAAATGAACGCGACTGTTGAGTTGTTCTTTTTCATACGCATCGGTCGGTGAGAATTGATCGTATTCCGCGTTTGCTTGAAGGTGACGAACTACGGCTTTCCATTCGGTTCCTGTTTTAATTTTACCGCCGATGTTAGCAGAGAATGTTTTGTTGAGTAGACCATCTCGATCGGTATTGTTTTTTGATGCGGAGAATCCTTTTTGATCGAATATGGATGCGGCTAAGCTGAAATAAAAGACGTCGGTTCCGCCGCCTGCCGTTGCCACTGTCCGGCGGCTTTCATAGCTTCCAATTTCGGTGGTTATGGAACCTTTTATGGGTCCTCGTTCCGATTTGGTTATGATGTTAATCACGCCAGCCATGGCATCGGATCCGTATAGAGCACTTTGTGGGCCTTTGAGCACTTCGATTTTTTCGATGTTATTAACTTCTAAATTTGCGAGATCATAGCCATTGAGATCAAGCTGTCCGTTCATGCGGACGCCATCGATTAGCACAAGCGTGTGTTGGGGTTTAGCACCTCGAAGATAAATGGAAGTGGATTGGCCTGCACCTCCATCGCGTGTAACTTGGATTCCAGATAGCTGTTCGAGTGCTTCTGAGACAAAGGGAACTCCACTTTGCTTGAGTTGTTCCTCAGTAATAATCTCCACGGAGGAGCTCATTAGGCTGAGGGGGGTCTCGATACGAGTGGACTGAACGATGAGTTCATCCATGGTTTCAATGGCATAGGTATGCGTGGTTGTTGCTACGATTGCTAAAGCAATCCAGTGGATCGATTTCATTTTTTTCTCCTGCCCATGTCGCGAGGCGGTTTGAGGTTATATGTACAGGATGGCTCGTTTTCTGGCTTCTGCCCGCAGGCAGTTACAGTTGCGCGTCAGCGGCCGATTTTCACGGCACTTTCCGGTGACCAACCAATTAAAAAAAGCAAACTATTGGAGATCTTAAGAAGGATCAACAAGAAACCGAAAGAACCCTGGTTGTGCAGATCGTTATCGGATTTGAATGGCGAGCATCGTCATGTCGTCGTATTGGGGGGTGTTACCGACAAAGCTGAGGACGTCGGCTTCGATGTGGTCGAGCAAATCTGAAGCGGTGTCTTTTTGGTGTGTTTGAATGGATTCGATAAGTTGCGATAGACCCCATTCTTGGTTTTGTTCGTTCATGGCTTCGGTAATGCCATCGGTATAGGTTACGACTAAGTCGCCTGATTTGAGCTGAACATTTCGTGTTTCGGTGATGGAAGAGAAGGTAGGGGTATCAATCAAGCCGATGGCAATACCAGCGGTTTCTTGGCGATCCATTTCGGTCGTGTCTTTATGGAGAATAAGTGGGGCTTCGTGGCCGGCACGAGCATAGCTGAGCAAGTGGGTTTCGGTATTTAAGACCATGTAGAGCATGCTAATAAACATATCTTCTGCGAGGTTGACGCTGAGGGTCTGGTTGAGAGAGGTGAGCATGCTGGCGGGATCATATTCGTTTTGGGCGTTGGCTTGGAGTACGCTCCGGCAGACGGCCATCATGAGGGCGCCTCCAATTCCTTTGCCGCTTACATCGGCGATGACGAGGCCAATGTGTTTTTCGTCGATTTCGATGACATCGTAATAATCGCCTCCAATATCAAGGGCGGGGTGGTTAAAGCCGGCGACGTCGACGGTGGGAAGCCAAGGGAGAGATTGGGGGAGAAGAGAGTGTTGGATTTGTCGGGCGATCTGCATGTCGCGGTCGAGTTGGCGTTTTTGTTCGAGGGCTTCTTGGAGACCGGCATAATGAATCGGTACGGAGGCTTGGGCGGCAAGGGCTTGGGCTAAGTTTAGATCGGAATTGGCAAATCGGCTGTTGCCGGTTCGGTTGGCGAGAATCATGACGCCGATAACATCGTCTCCAAATCGCATGGGAACGAGTAGGAGGGTTCGAATGCGGAGAAATTCGATGGGGGTTTGTGGAACGCGGACATCCATTTCGGCATCGTAGATGTGTTCGGAGTTTCCTTTGAGGGCGACTTCGCCAATCAGCGTTTCACCGAGGGCGAGTGTTTTTTCGGTGAGTAGGGTGTGGAGTTGTTGGGTGGTGTCGGATCCGACTTGGAGTGCGGTGGGTTCTACCTCAAATAGTGGGGGCATGACCCCGGAGAGGGCCCGGGCTGAAAGGGTCTTTTTTTGGTTATCACGGAGGTAGATGGCACCGGATCCGGCTTTACAGGTTCGAACGGCATAGTGAAGAACGCGTTCGAGTAGTTGGTTCATCTCGACCGTTTCGGCGTCGGCAAAAACGGATCCAACGTTCTGTACAAATCCTAGTGCCGCTTCTTTTTCTTGTAGGAGTGTGCGGTGTTCGGCTGCGAGTGCTTGATATCGCTTGCGTTGGGAAAGTAGGCCTATGATTAATAGGAGGATGAGGGTTATCGTGGGGATGCCGATGCCAGCTAGGTGGAGTGAAGGTGGATTCATTTATTCTCCATTGAGTTGGTCGAGGTCGGCTTGAAGGAGTTCGATAACGGATTTAAATTCGAGGCGATTTTTTGCGTCTATGTTGGCGAGGTTTTGATGGGCTTCTAGGGATGTTTCTGCGGTTATTTTTGAGTTGGTTTCTATCGAGAGTTCTAGTTGAGGTTGGGGACGAAGTTCTGGATTTTCGGTATCGGAGGCCCGGTGATAATCGAGTACACGATTGACGCCGAGTGTGATGAGTAGGTCTTCATTTTTTTTGGAGAGATGAGTGAGCTGGAAGCAGAGTTGGGGGCGTGCTTTGATGAGACAGGCTAATCCTGCAAGGACACCCATGAAGGTGCTATCCATGCCTTCGCAATCATTCATGTTCAGATAGATGTGCGTGAGATCGGGGGTTTCGATTTTTTTCTTGATGAAGGTTTTGAGGGAGGGGCTGATGCGGAAGGAGCCTCGGCCATAGAGGCAGATGTAGACCTTATGGTCTACTTCAGCTGCCGTGAGATTGTCTTGTCGGTCGGAATTCGTCAAATTCTCTCTCCCGTGACGATATGGGGAAGTGTAGCACTCGGGGGAGGGAGGTCAACGTGTTTGTTTGTTCTTGGAAGTAGCGGATGAAAGGGGGTGCAACACGATGACGAGTTCGCCTTTGACGTTACGATTTTGGAAGGCGGCTTGAATTTCGGCGGGAGTTCCTTGGAGGTGTTCTTCGTGTTTTTTCGTGAGTTCGCGAGCGACAAAAACAGTTCGGTTTGGGCTGAGGTGTTGCTCGATTTCGCCCATTAATTTAAGCAGGCGGTAGGGGGATTCGTAGAAGACGACGGGGATGTGCATATCACTCCAACGCTTGAGCTCGCGTTCACGACCCCCGCTTTTGTGGGGTAGAAAGCCGGCAAAAACAAATCCGTTCTCGCCGATGCCGCTGAGGGCAATGGCGGTGGTGAGAGCGGTGGGACCGGGGACGGAGGTGATGGACAGATTGGCATGGCGGCAGGCTTGAATGAGTCGGGATCCGGGGTCGGATATACCGGGCATGCCGGAATCGGAGACCAAGGCGATGGCTTCGCCGCTTTGAATGCGTTGGAGAATGTGTTCGCTTCGCTGGGCTTCGTTGAATTTGTGATAGCTTATGAGGCGGGTTTCAATTTGATAGCGATCGGTGAGTCGGCGAGTATGGCGGGTGTCTTCTGCACAGATGAGGTCGGCGTTGGCAAGGGTTTCGATGGCGCGGGCCGAGAGGTCCTGCAGGTGGCCGATGGGAGTGCCTACAATATAGAGTCCGGATTCCATGGGCGAAAACCTATGTGATTGGCTGAGGAAAGACGATCTTAATTGAGATAAACTGCTTGTTCGAGGTGTAGCTGATTTGGTTGTAGGTTGAGGGTGCGAGGAGGGTCGCTTTGAAGGAGACGTCCATCGGCCGTGTAGTAGTGAAATTGGAGGGTGTGCGTTCCGGTAGGTAGAATGAGTTCGCCGATGGAGGTGGTGGCTGGGAAAAAGCGGGCGGTTCGAAGGTCGGCATGCTCGGTTTGACTGAGTAGGGTGCCTACGGCGAGTCGAGTGAGGGTTGCCCATCCGTCGTTCATTTCTTCGGTGAGGGGTTTGGTTCCGGCTTGGAAAGCCCATCCTTTCCCGGCAGCTCGGGTGAGGGTGCGTATATAAAGTAGGGGCTGACGGTGTTTGAAGATTTGTTGGCTGATGGTTTCGAGGCTTTCGATTTTTTGAAGGCGTAGGGGTGGATCTTGATTGATTTGAGCTTCAATGTAGGCGATTTCGTTGAGACGGGATTGGATGCGGGGTAGTTCTATTTTGAGGTGGAGTCCGGGATCGATGCCGGGCCAACGAATGGCATTCCAGCCGGTTAGGCCGCTTTGACCTAGCTCATCGGTTTGGGTGTTGAGGATGAGTACGAGGTTTTTTTCGGTGTGTAAGTAGAGTGCATGGGCTTCTTTGAGTGGGGTTCTTCCGTGAAATCCGATGAGGCTGAGGCGCACGTGTTTGGAGGAGATGGTTTGGTTAAAGTTTTCTAGATTGGGCGGGGGGAAGGGGTAGAGTTCACGTTGTTTGGCAAAAGCCATTTGGAGGCGGTCGTGGTCGATCCGGACATCGTCCCAGAGTCCATCGTTTCGATAAAGTAGCATGCCGAGCCAGCGGCCGAGTGCGGATTCATGAAAGGGGTGGTTTTCGGGGGGGGTGAAGGTTTCTGGTGTATAGGGTAGATCGGTGTAGGCTTGGGTGTATTTGGTTTGCAGTTGGATCAGCTTTTGATCGATTCGACGAATCTCGACCCAAGCTTGGTCGGGTTGATCAAGGGCGATGTAGTTTAGGGCTTTGAAGATGTGAAGATAAATTTCTTCTGCATCATCTCCGGCATAGTCAGCGGCATTATCGTTGAGGATGATGCGAAGCGGGAGTTCGGAAACGCGATGGGTGTGTTGTTTTTCGAAGTAGGTATTTGCACGTTCGAGGGTTTGATTGCTGGCTTGATATTCGCCGTTCCAGTGTTGAAGCATGCCGACGTTGAGGAGGTGAAGGAGTTGATCTTTTTGGGGGGGTGTATGTGCTTGAATTTGTTGTAGAGCGGCGGCGGGATCGTTTAAGCGAAGTAGCGTGTCAGTTCCGCCGTAGTGGAGCTGATGAGTGCGCAAGGTGCTACACCCGGTGAGAGTGAGAAGAACCATGGTGATGAGGGCGCCGCGCGTATGCGGGTTGCGGGTTACCATCGGAAGAATGGTTTTTTGACCTGTTTCTTGATTTTTTTACTTCCGATCCATTGCTTTTCGTTGGTTTGCAGTTCGATCAATTCAAGATCGACTTGATAGAATTTGACGGTGGTTCGGTTTTCGGTGTCGAAGATGGTTTTGATGCTGCCGATGAGCATAAAATCAGCCCCTGTTTCAGCGCGCATTTGCTTGCGGGTTTCGGGGCGTGCCCAATCTTGTTGTTCTTTTCGTTCTGTGCGTAGTTGGTTTCTTTCGTAGGGATTGGCGACAAAGATGACGCGTCCGCTATTGGTGAGTTCGCGTTCGAGATCTTTGATGAAGGTGCTGGTTTGGATGTGCTCGGAGCTTAGGTTGCGGATGTTTCCGACAATGACGGTGGGTTTGTGTCCAAGTTTGGCAGCGTAGATGCCGATGAAGGGTCGGGTTGATAGATCTTTGATCATTTCTTCGGAGACTTCACGGGAGTCGGTGTCGTTCCATTTTCCGGAAAGGTCGGTGATTTCGGTGGGATCAAGGCGTTCTACGTCTGTGGCGCAGCCGGTAACGACGAGGGTAAGCAGGAGGAGTGCACAGATTGCTTTCATAAGGATTCCTTTTTTCATGATTTTGTTTGTAGACTCGTTGGAAGAGAATTCGTTCAGTTTTAATTTAGTTGTTTAGGCATTCGCCAAGGATGAGATCGAAGTCGGGATCGCGGATGAGTTGAAGTAGTTGGTCGGGATGGAGGAGGTCTCGTGTTTGAAGGTTGCTTAGGGCGGTTCGAATGGTTGGATTGGTTCCGATGCGGGCGAGTTGTAGGCAGATACTGGTTTGGGTCTCTTTTCCGGTTAAGAGCCCAATTTGACGGATGTGATTGAGGGTTTTTTGGTCGGAGAAGAGCGTTTTTAGGGATGGGTTTTGTTGAATGCGGGCGGGGTCTCCGCTGAGTAAGTCGGCACCGATGGTGGAATCGTTGAGAAGCTGCTGCATGGATGTAGCTTCCAAGATCGTTTTTGAGAGGGCGATGGTTTGGGCGGGTTTGCTAATGGTGTTGGCAAGAGCAACGGCATGGTGCGCTTCGTTCTGGGTGGCGGCGATGCGGCATGCGGTTTGGTAGATGAGGAGTTCAGTTTGTTGGGCGGCGATGCTTTTTTCGGCGCCGGGGAGGGTGGTTGCTTTTGTGAGTGCAAAGAGGAGGTTGGCGCTCCAGAAAAGGGCGCTGATGATGATGAGGGCGGAGAGGGAGGATAGTGTGATGCCGCCGATTCGGTCGATGAATCGTCGAAGTGGCTGCATGGATTGAAGGTGGGTTTTACGTTGGTCGGTGAGATTGGTGATGATGACGTGAAAAATGAAATAGGCGAGCGTGCCGCTAAAAAGGCCAACGGTTGGAATGGTTACGATTCGGGGTCGATTTGCCCATTCTCCAATCCAATTACCGAGGTAGCGTCCGGCGACGAATCCGACAATGAGAGCGATGATCACTTGGAGCATACGTAGCAGGGAGATACGGGTACCGTTGATCCATCCGCTCCACAAAAAGAGGAGTAAGATCAACGCCGTTAAACTGTCTAGAAGGAGATGCATGGTTCGTGATCTTTCTTTATGATGGGGAAACGATAGTGCTATTATGTTCTTTAATGAAGCAAAAAGGCGGGAGTTATTAGTGGAGTTTTTGTATGCATCGGCCTTGAAGAAGCGGTTTGCTTGCTATGGTCATTTTTATGCGTGGCGGGTGGGTGCTGAGGAGCATGCGTGTCGGAGTGTGTTGGAAATTGTGGATGGGCAGGTGGATGCCTCTGATCCAAACCGCTTATGGGAGCGTCGGGCGGATGCGGTGGTGGTGATGATGAATCCGGGTTCGTCGCGTCCGTTATCGGGGGGGTGGGAGACGGAGGTGCGAACATATCCTGAAGTGAACTTGAAGGAGAAGGTGTTGGTTTTGACGCAGCCGGATAATACGCAGTATCAGGTGATGCGGGTGGCGGTGGCATGTGGTTGGTCGCACGTGCGGGTCTTAAATTTATCGGATTTACGAGATCCGAAGTCGGGGTCGTTTTTGGAGCGTGTGAATGCGTTAGAAGATGATTCGAGGGGGGGACTGCATAGTCTTTTTTCGGTAGAGCGGTCGCGGGAGTGCGCGGTGGGACTGCGGCGACATTTGGAGCCGATTTTGGTTGGTTGGGGGCAGGATATGGGACTGGTTCCTTTGGCAGAGCAGTGTATCGATCGATTGGATGGAGCCCCGATGGTGGGGGTTGAATCATCGATTCATCCTGTCTTAAATGCGCATCCGAGCCCGATGTTACAGCGCATGAAAGTGGCGTGGTTAGAGCGGATGATAGAGCAGTTGGAGAGGGTGTGATGCGATTGCTTTGGGGGTTTGTTTTTGTTTTAAGCTGGGTGTTTTCTGCGATGGCGCAGATGCCGCATGAGGTGTTGGTGATTGCGAATCAATCTTCGGCGGGTTCGTTGGAGGTGGCGAATGCGTTTATGGAGCGGCGGGGGATTCCTGCTGATAATCTGGTTCGGTTGGCGATCCCAGAATCGGTATATGGAGGGCGGGCTACATGCAATCCCGATACGTTTGAGGAATTGATTTGGATTCCGGTTCAGAAGGAGGTGGTTTCTCGTCAGCTTGAGGATCAAATTCTGGCGTGGGTGTATTCAACGGATTTTCCGATTCGGATTAAGACGGATGCATCGGATCGGCGGCAGGTTTCGATATGTGGGCAGACGTTTTTGAAGAATCGCCGGGTTGAGGGGGCATTGATTGAGGAAGGGAAATATCATTCTCCGATTTTTGCTGGGCCGAATGAACGGTTGCGGTTGCTTTTTCCGTCGTGCTCGTTGGGCGCCTTGAAATCGGGATTGGGTTCACGAGTGGGTGAGGATGATGCGGTTGAGCGGTTGCGTTCGGGGCTGGGTGGGCGCATGCCTTTACCATCTATGATGTTGGGGTATACGGGTGCGGGGGGAAGTTCTCTGGATTCAGTATTGGCGGTGTTGGAGCGAGGGCAGCAGGCGGATTATCAGGGGCGCCGGGCGGGGCTCTATTTTGTGACCAATAGTAATGTGAGATCGACGTGTCGTGATTGGCAGTTTGCATCGACGAAAGAGCGGTTAGCGGAGCGCCGTGTGGAGGTGGTTGTGACGAATGAGTTTCCGGTGGGGGCGTCGTCTATTATGGGTCTTCTTTGTGGTGCGGAGCAGGTTTCGCCGACGGAGATGGGTTCATTTGCACCCGGTGCAGTGGCGGAACATTTGACGAGTTGGGGGGCGGAGTTTCAGCGACCGCAGACGAAGTGCACAGCATGGTTAGATGCAGGTGCCACGGCGACCTGTGGATCGGTGGTAGAGCCGTATGCGAATGCAAATAAGTTTCTTTCGGCGCGCTTTTTTGAGCATTACACGGCGGGATGTTCTGTGTTGGAGAGTTTCTATCAGTCGGTGGCATCGCCGTTGCAGCAGCTTTTTTTGGGAGATCCGTTGGCGCGACCGTATGCGCCGCCGGTGCGGGTTCGTTTGTTGGGTGTGAATCGGTTGTCGGAGGAGCCTTTTCGGTTTCGGGCAACGGCGACGACTCCGTTGAGGGATGTTTCGTGGCGGTATACGTTTTTATTGGATGGTCGGGTGGTTGAAGCGGCTTCGAAAGTCAATTCGTATCGGGTGAATCCGGTTGATTTGGCGGATGGGTTCCATACGTTGCAGTGTGTGGCGTGGGTGGACCATTCGGTTCGTTTTTATGGATCAGATACGAAGGCGTTTGTGGTGAATCGAGTTGGAAGGGCTTTATCGATTTCATCGGATATAAAACCATTGGGTGCAGGGGTTCATGGGGTTCAGGTGATGGTGGATGGAGCGGATGTTCCTAAACGGGTTCGGTTGATCTCAGGTGCAGAGGTGCTTGATGAACGGCGTTATGATTCGGAGCTGTTGTTGCGATTTGAAGAGTCTCGGG
>CAJYAJ010000034.1 GCA_913065005.1 uncultured Verrucomicrobiota bacterium
TTCTCCAAATTGATTCTCATGCAGAGACGTACGCACTTTTTCCTTCGCTTTTTTCCCTTTTCCAGAAAGCTTGGCAGGCACCTCGATATTGATCATCACGTGCTGATCCCCTTTACCATGCCCATGCGCCTGATCTTTAATTCCCTGCCCTTTGAGCCGGAACATTTTTCCATTTTGAGTGCCCGCTGGAATCTTTAATTTAATATCCCCATGTAGCGTGGGTACTTTTATTTCTCCGCCCAACATAGCAATATAAAAAGGAACCGGAACTTCTAAGAGGATATCCAAATTATTACGTCGGAAGATCGCATGATCACGCACATGAAATACAATAAACAAGTCCCCCGCAGGACCCCCACGCACACCCGCTTCACCCTTGCCTGCTAGTCGTTGGCGCGATCCCGATTCCACACCGGCAGGAATCTTAAGTTTCAACTTCTTGCGCTCTTTCACGCTACCCGTTCCCTTACATTCCCGACACGGGTTTGAAATGGTTTCGCCAACACCTCCACACGTTGGACACGTCTGAGAAAACTGAATAAAACCACCCCCAGACGTAACTTGTCCGCGTCCACCACAAGTACCACAGGTGCTCTTCGCAGTTCCCGGCTCAGCCCCTTTACCACCGCATCGGCCACACGTCGATGAAACTGGCAGGGTTAATGCGCGGCTAGAGCCCAACACCGCTTCCTCAAAATCAACATCGAGATCATATCGTAAATCTGCACCGCGGGTCGGCCCTCCGCGCCGACGACCCCCGCCTCCGCCTCCGCCAAACATACCGCCAAAGACTTGCTCAAAAATATCAGACGCATCATGAAAACCTCCACCGCCAAATCCACCCGCACCCGGGCCAAAGGCTTGATGACCATACTGATCATACTGCGCCTTCTTCTGCGAGTCCGATAGAATTTCATACGCCTCAGATGCTTCCTTGAACTTCTCTTCTGCAGCCGAATCACCCGGATTCCGATCCGGATGATATTTCATCGCTACTTTTCGATAGGCCTTCTTAATCACCTCATCCGACGCTGAATGATCCACGCCCAAGACCTCATAATAATCCCGCTTATTCGCCATCGCTACTCGCCACCTTCCGCAACCGCCCCAGACGAAACAACCACCTGAGCAGCTCGCAACAACTTCTCACCCATCACATATCCTTTGCGAACTTCATTCATACAAACTCCCTCCGCATGCTCCGCAGAAGGCATATGAGTTAACGCTTCATGATAGTGCGGATCGAACACCTCTCCCACCGCCTTGATCGGCTTTACCTTAAAGCGATCTAATACCGACTTAAATTGATCGTATACCAACGTGAAGCCCTCCATCACCGCCGGGTCAGCCTCTTGCTTCTTAGCCATCTCCAATCCCAGTTCAAAATGATCCAATACCGGCAGAAATTCCAATAATAAATCTTCATTGGCTCGCTGATATAATTCTACACGCTCTCGCTGCGTTCGATTCCGAAAATTTGCAAAATCAGCCTGTAACCGAACAAACTGGTCTCGAAGCGACTCCTCTTCCTCAACCGTCGCTTCAATCACTTCTGTGTCCGGTAGCGCATCCGACTCCTCTTCGATTGGTTTCGCCTCTGGATCGTTCTTTTTTTCTTCTTCACTCATTGAAAGCATCTCCGTTTACAAGGACTGAAAAATACGCAATCTACCGAAGGTGTCAACCGGTCATTGCTGATCTTATCCATTCCGTCTCTATCTAATCTCAGTAGATCTGATTGTCGCCGCGGTAGAAGGCCCTGCCTCTTCTTTTGGGATCTTCTAGCGAGTGGGTCACCTTGTAGATGGAAAATTTTGCCTCACACTCCATGCGCCGATCTTTTTCGCTGCATGATAAATAGAAACAGGCTCCACAAAAACATCACGCCAAGAGTAATCCCCAAGACCGACCATCCGCCCCATAAAGCCAACAGTGGAATAGCCAAACCCGTCCACAACCCACCACCCATAAACGGTTCATGTAATAACTGCTTCGATGCAAAAGCACTGGCCGCTTCGGTCTCACAATCCGGATCAACCGTTCGTAAAAGCAACAACCCCGTCGCCGTCACACCCATCGATTGCCCCAACTCCGCAATCGCTCGCTCAAACCACGCATCGTTAAATACCCGAGGAGCGATCACCCGCAAACAGAAAAAGTTCCACAGCAGCCCCCCCACCACCAATATCACCAAAGGCACCCACCCTGCAGCCACGACATCCAACTGGATCGTCGCAATCGCGGCCACCACCAGAAAATCAAGCGCCGCATTCTGAAGCTGCAACATCAACCCCCGACAAATCAGTTTTGACCGATCAAACGCATCACAAAACAGCTGTACAATCACCCCGCCCAACATGCAAAGCGGGAACATAGGAAAGCTCGCCATCAACTCGCCCCAACGACCCGGCAAAGACGATGCGATCATCAATAGGCTCTCTTTGAAAACCCATCCCAATAAAATAGCGAGCCCCACAAAAGCCAGCTGCAAGGAAAGGGCTCCCACAATATCGCCCGAGATCGTAAGCGTTCCCACGGGCCGCCGTTCCGCCAAAGAAGCCGGTGCATGCGAAGCAACTAATCCTCGCCGAATCGCCCAGTTCACCAACGCCATTCCCATAATAATCGCGCCTAAAATACCAAATGTTGCCGCCGCTAAAGCCATATCTTTCATTTCAGGGAATCCCAACGAATCAAACACGGGCGCCATTCCACCTGCGGTTCCATGCCCCCCCTCAAACCCCACCGGCATGATTCCCGCATACACATCGGGCAACCCGAACCACGGACTCAACAAAACAAGAACCATCAAGCACCCCACTGCATATTGGCCCCAAGCAACCAACTGCCCATATGCCAATTGCCGACTGCAGCTCTTCCAAACCGTTTTAATTTTCGGCACACGCTCACCCATAAATAAGGCCGCAAAAACCACATTAATCAACAAACCGGGTAACGCACTCCACCCCGCAGTTAAGGTTGGATTCACAGAGATATCGCTATATCGTAACCATTGCCAAACAAGCAATCCGATCAAGCCACCGACCACGCTCGCCGGCAAAAAAAGACGCTGAATCCACTTCACCTTACGACGCAACACAACGCCCACCATCAATAAGCCAGCTAAGATTCCAAATGAGATCATGTCACCTTTCTCTGCATAGAAAAGAAGTTAGCCAAGATCGATGTGGGTGTCGAGTCGATCAACGACATAGAACTCCATCCGCTGTCCGCTTGACGCTCTTCGCTAGCAACGGCTTAATAGAACCATGACAGCCATCAACCCAAAGCAACTCCTCCAAACCGCGCAACGAGCGGTGAGCCTAGCCGCCGCGCATGCCAACGCCAACCTCCATCGCCGCGAAGAGTCGCTCTCGACCGACGCCCACGATATCAAGCTCGCCCTCGATGTAGAATGCCAAGCCCTCATCGAAACCTGCATTCACGAATCGTTCCCTGAGCACGCCATCCTCGGAGAAGAAGGCGCCACCCCCAAACTCGATATGCCCTATGAATGGATTATCGATCCCATCGATGGAACCGTTAATTTTTCACACGGATTTCCCTATTGGTGTAGTTCCGTTGCCGTTCAATATCATGGGAAAACCATCGCTGGTGCCGTCTATGCCCCAGAAACCGATGAACTTTTTTCCGCCGCTCTCGGCGAGCCTGCCTGTCATAATGGAACCCCAATTCAAGCAACCCACAGCCCCCATATCGCCACCGCCATGGTACTCACCGGCATGAATAAACAACGCATCTATACCGATCAGCCCGCCTTTTCCACCTTTTCCCAACTTGCCAACCAAGCGCAGAAAATCCGCATTTCAGGTGCCGCCGCTCTCGACCTCTGCCAAGTCGCCGCTGGACGGTGCGATGCCTTTCTAGAATATGGGCTGTATGTTTGGGATTTTGCAGCCGCCGGTTTAATCGCTCAACAAGCCGGAGCGTTGTTTACCGTACAACCCGATCCCGCCCTCCCACATCGAGGCGCCGTTCTCTGCGCCAATCCAGACCTACATGCCGAATTAGAACCCCTCTGGAAAGAAGGAATGCCCCATGCCTAAGCATCCATCTATCCATGAGTTATATGAAGCCGCCGTACAACATGTAGAAACGGACCTCAACTTTGGTCGCCGCGTTTACAAACGCCATAACAAAACCGAACCCAAGCAAATCCGCGAAGATTTTTGCGGTACAGCCAAACTCGCCGCCTACTGGGTGAAACAAAATCCCACCCACAAAGCCTGCGGCATTGATCTTCATCAACCCACCTTAACCTGGGGCAAGCAACACCATCTCGCCCCACTCACGCCAGATGAGCAAGCGCGCATAGATCTGCGCTGCGAAGACGTACTCACCACCCACCCGCCCAACGTCGATCTCATCTTTGCCCTCAACTTTTCCTTCTGTATTTTTAAGCAACGCGAACAGCTACTCACCTACTTTAAGAATGTCCGCCGCGGGCTCAAAAAAAACGGGCTCTTCATTCTTGATATCTATGGCGGAACCGAATCCATTGCCGTCAAAAACAATGAAACCCGAGATGTTTCTGGTTTCACAACCCAAGAAGGCATCGATATCCCAACTTTTGAATATATTTGGGATCAAGCCGCCTACAATCCAATCAATCACCACACCACTTGCCATATTCATTTCAACGTTCCCGGCATCAAACGATATACCCGCGCTTTCACCTATCACTGGCGCCTCTGGACGCTGCCAGAAATTCGCGAAATCATGCAGGAAGCTGGTTTTAAAAAAAGCGAAGTGTACCTACATGACTTCGATGAAAACGGTGAATCTGACGAAACCTTTCGCCTTCGTTCAACCTATGAAAACGCAGAAGGCTGGGTCGCCTATGTCGTTGCCGTTAACACCTAAAGGAGACCTCATGACCAAAATCGAACGCGCACAAACCGCCAAAACCATCCTCGATCGCCTCTATCCCACCGTCCCCATTCCGCTGGATCACACCGACCCGTTCACCCTGCTTATTGCCGTTCTTCTCTCCGCACAATGCACCGATAAACGCGTCAATCTAGTAACACCAGCGCTCTTCAACATCGGACCCACCCCACAAAAAATGGCACAGCTTTCCGTCGCAGAAATTCTCGAGTGCATCAAAACGTGTGGACTCGCCAACAGCAAAGCAAAAAATGTGAAGCGACTCGCTGAGCTTTTACTTGAACGGCATGAAGGCATCGTGCCCGCAAATTTTGAAGACCTAGAAGCGCTCCCCGGAGTAGGTCATAAAACCGCCGGAGTCGTTATGAGTCACGCCTTCCATATCCCCGCCTTTCCCGTCGACACCCACATTCATCGACTCGCTCAACGCTGGAAATTAACCTCTGGAAAAAATGTGGTTCAAACCGAAACCGACCTCAAAAAACTCTATCATCCCGATGATTGGGAAAACCTGCACCTACAAATCATCACGTATGGACGCGAACATTGCACCGCTCGCGGATGCAACGGACTGAAGTGCGAAATCTGCCGCACCTGCTTCCCCAATCGCCGCCAACCCG
Source organism: uncultured Verrucomicrobiota bacterium (assembly GCA_913065005.1). Taxonomy (GTDB): domain Bacteria; phylum Verrucomicrobiota; class Kiritimatiellia; order Kiritimatiellales; family Pontiellaceae; genus Pontiella. The sequence goes on from CAJYAJ010000034.1 coordinate 5,529, forward strand.
TTCAGGTAAAAAAACCTTAACCCCTTTGCCTTTTATATCGAATAACACTACCTTGCCCCCATGGAGAATATTTGGATTGCTCTAGGACTCACGCTATTTGCCGGACTCGCAACAGGGATCGGTAGCGCCCTTGCATTCCTAGCCAAACGAACCGATTTTCGCTTCCTATCGATTGCCACCGGGTTTTCAGCCGGCGTCATGCTCTATGTCTCTTTCGTGGAAATTTTCATCAAAGGAGCCGACTCTCTTGTCGACTATTACGGAGACCCACTGGGCCACTGGATTAACGCCGCCTCCTTCTTCGGAGGGCTCGCCCTGATTGGAATCATTGATGCCCTTATTCCACATGCTGAAAACCCGCATGAAATTCATACCGAGTTTGAAACCACCCCGCTCTCCGACCCAGCCGCCCCGCTACCTACCGCCGAAGATTTACAAATGAAAGCAATTGCCACTCCCAAACAACCCGACATGCCCAACCCAAAACTACTCCGAATGGGTCTCTTCACCGCCCTCGCCATTGCTATTCATAATTTTCCAGAAGGCCTCGCAACCTTTCTTGCCGCACTCGAAGATCCTTCGCTTGGCATCGCCATTGCCATCGCCATTGCCCTGCATAACATTCCGGAAGGGATCAGCGTCTCCGTACCTATTTTTTATGCCACCGGCGATCGAAAGAAAGCCTTCTTCTGGTCCTTACTCAGCGGCCTAGCTGAGCCCATTGGTGCCATTATTGCCTACACTGCATTAAGGCACTTTGTAGGCGGAGAAAACGGGGTCATTCCCTCCAATATTATGGGCATCCTTTTCGGCGGCGTTGCCGGCGTCATGGTCTACATCAGCCTCGATGAACTCCTGCCCACCAGCCGCGCCTATGGCAAAGGGCACGACAGCATGATCGGGCTCGTTGCAGGCATGGCAATCATGGCACTGAGTTTACTTCTCATGCGTTGATCGACAGGTTCTTTGCTTTTATCCGAAACATTAAATGAGTACTCTTTTACCCATTAACAAAAAGGAAAGACTCATGTTTCCAGAAGTACGATTACGTCGACTCCGCCAAAGCAACGGTATCCGCCGCCTGCTCAGCACTCCCCTACCCGGACCTGAAAAACTCATCTGGCCCACCTTTGTGATCCCCGGAGAAAAAAGACGAGAGCCCATTGAATCTATGCCCGGTCAAGCCCGACTCAGCATCGATCAACTACTAATCGACCTAGCCCCGCTCGTTCAAACCGGCCTCGGCGGCATTCTCCTATTTGGCCTCACCGATCCCTCCGAAAAAGATCCTCACGGCCACGCCGCCTATGCGCCACAAGGAACGGTTCAAGCCGCCGTTCGAGCCGTCAAAGAAGCCTTCCCACAGCTCGTTGTAATCGCCGATGTATGCGTCTGTGCCTACACCGATCACGGCCACTGCGGCCCCCTGAGTAGCTCCGGCGAAGTCGATAACGATGCGTCCCTAGCCATTCTCCAAAAAGTCGCCTGTTCCATGGCCGCCGCCGGTGCCGATATGGTCGCCCCATCGTCCATGATGGATGGGCAAGTCATGGCGATCCGAGAAGCCCTCGATGCAGCAAACCAAACGCGCACCCTCATCATGTCCTACTCCACCAAATTCGCCTCCTCCCTCTACGGTCCCTTCCGCGACGCCGAACAATCAACCCCTGGAGAAGGTGACCGCACCAGCTATCAAGCCGCCCCCGGTGATCTACGCACCGCCCTGCGCGAATCTGAATTTGATGAAGACGAAGGCGCTGACATCCTCATGCTCAAACCCGCCCTCTTCTATCTCGATATACTCACCCAACTCCGCGCCAACACCGATCTTCCTCTCGCCGCCTACAACGTGAGCGGAGAATATGCCATGCTCCACGCCACCGCTGAAAGAGGCTGGGGAGATCTAAAAGAGATGGTACGTGAATCCATGCTGGCCCTCTCCCGATCCGGGGCAGACATCATCATCACCTACTGGGCAAACCAATACGAACAACTACTTAAGGACTAACGCATGTCATCATCACACTGGTTTGAACGAGCAAAAGCAGTCATTCCCGGCGGCGTGAACAGCCCCGTCCGCGCCTTCAACAGCGTAGGCGGAACTCCCGTCTATTTCTCCTCTGGAAAAGGAGCCATCGTGCAGACCGAAGACGGCACCGAATTAATCGACTTCTGCGGATCCTGGGGCCCCCTCATTCTCGGTCACGCACGCGACGAAGTAATCGAAACCGTTAAAAAAACGGCCGAACAAGGTATGACCTTTGGAGCCAACACCCGCCTGGAAGCCGAATTTGCCGAACTGCTGTGTCATCAAATTCCCGAGATGGATATGGTCCGACTCGTCAACTCAGGCACCGAAGCCGTCATGACCGCCATTCGATTGGCGCGAGGCTACACCCACCGGCGCAAAATCATAAAATTTGAAGGCTGCTATCATGGCCACACCGACTACATGCTCGTAGCGGCCGGGAGCGGGCTTCTCACCGGAGGCATCTCCTCCTCCGCTGGCGTCTCAGAAAGCGCCACCGCAGAAGTGTTTGTTGCACCCTATAATGATCTCGAAGCCGTACAGGCCATCCTCGCCAAACACGGAGACGATATCGCCGCCGTGATCGTTGAACCGATCGCAGGAAACATGGGTCTCATCGAGCCCACCGACGGATTTCTCCAAGGCCTTCGCGACGCAGCCCACAATGCAGGCACTCTACTCATCTTTGATGAAGTGATCAACGGATTCCGATTAGGACCCACATCCTATGGTCACATGTGTGGTGTTCATCCCGACCTCACCACCCTAGGCAAAATCATCGGGGGCGGGCTACCGATTGGTGCCATCGGCGGAACCAAAGCCATCATGGAACACCTTGCCCCACTCGGGCCTGTCTATCAAGCTGGCACCCTGAGCGGCAATCCTGTTGCCGTTGCCTCCGGCAAAAAAACAATAGAACTTCTACGCGACGAAGCCCCCTATCTCAAAATGGAAATTCTCGGCCGCAGAATGGCAAAAGGCATTCAGCAAATCGCTGCCAAAAAAGGATTAGACCTCCACTGCGCCCAACGAGGCGGCATGTTTACCCCCTTCTTCCGCAAACAAGCCGTCACGAATCTAGAAGACTCAAAGGCCTGCGATCAAAAAGCTCATGCACGCTACTTTCATCATATGCTTCAACACGGATTTTACACGCCACCCAGCGGGTTTGAAGTCGCCTTTATCTCTGGCATACACACCACCCATCAGATTGATGCCTTTCTCGAAGCATTCCATCAATTTGAAGGCTAAAACACACCACGCTCTATTACGAGCTGTATAATTCTTTAACTATTTTGATGTATCCATCAGAAAGTTTTCAGCACAGTATTCAAAACCGATATAAAAAATGCGGAGAAGCCAACGAACTAGATGATGAAACAGCTTCGCTAGCGCTTGTTAGTTATTAAAAATTCAGCTAGTTTTCTTCGCTCAATCGAGAAATGATAGGCACAGAATGAATTGGATCATAAAGAAAATAGTGGGCTCAAAAAATGAGCGTGACCTCAAAAAAATGCACCCGATGGTCACTGCAATTAATGCTCTCGATGAAGCGTTCCAATCGCTCAGCGATGACGAACTAAAAGCCAAAACCACCGACTTTCGTCAACGGTTGGCAGCCGGAGAATCCCTCAAGGACATCGAGCTAGAAGCATTCGCCGTCGTTAAAAACGCAGCCCGCCGACTCTGCGGATCCACCATCCAAGTCTGTGGACACGATCTTGCTTGGGAAATGGTTCACTTTGATGTGCAGCTCATTGGTGGCATGGCCATTCACAATGGCATGATCGCTGAGATGGCAACCGGCGAAGGAAAAACGCTTGTCGCCACTTTACCCGTCTATCTCAACGCCCTCACCGGAAAAGGCGTGCACGTCGTTACCACGTCTGATTATCACTCGCAGCGCGACTCAGAATGGATGGGACACCTCTATCAATGGCTCGGGCTCACCGTCGGTTGCCTCAAAAACATGATGCCCCCTCCCGACCGGCGCGAAATGTATCTACGCGATATTACCTATGGAACCAATTCTGAATTTGGCTTCGATTATCTGCGAGACAACATGGCCTACACCCCGGAAGATATGGTGCAACAGCAAGGGCATCACTTCGCTATCGTTGATGAGATCGACTCGATCTTGATCGATGAAGCACGGACGCCACTCATCATTTCAGGACCGGCCCCCTACTCCTCCACCCAATATAGCGAACTCCAGCCCGCCGCATCTCGTCTTGTTCGACGGCAACAAGATCTTTGCACCCAACTGCTCAAAGACGCCAAAACCCTGCTCGATCAAAATGAAGAAGATGAAGCCTCTCTCAAGCTCTATCAAGTATTTGAAGGCACCCCAAAGAACAAACAGTTGATGCAACTCATCGAAGACATCAACATCCGCAAACTACTCGAAAAAACGCAGATGAAAATGCTTTCCGACGCCTACAAAGAAACCTCTCGAGAACTACGCCAAGAACTCTTCTTTACCATCGATGAAAAAGGGCATGATGCCAGCCTAACCGAAAAAGGCTGTGCCGAACTCAACCCCAATGATCCAGAAATGTATGTACTGCCCGATATGGTAGCCCTCATGTCTGAACTCGACGGGCAAGAGGACCTTGACCCTGAAGCCCTAATGGAGCAACGCCGAACCATTCAAGACGATTACGCCATCCGCAACGAACGAATCCACGCCGTCGACCAATTGATTCGCGCCTTCACCATCTACGAAAAAGATGTCGATTATGTCGTTCAAGATAATCAAGTAGTCATTGTCGATGAACACACCGGTCGTCTCATGACCGGGCGACGCTGGAGCGATGGCCTCCACCAAGCGGTTGAGGCAAAAGAGGGCGTCAAAATTGAACGAGAAACACAAACCCTTGCCACCGTAACCATTCAGAACTACTTCCGTATGTATGAAAAACTATCAGGCATGACCGGAACCGCTGAAACCGAAGCCGATGAATTCCATCAAATCTACGGCCTCGATGTGATGGTCATTCCCACCAACCGTCCTGTCCGGCGCCTCGATCTCAACGATCAAGTATACAAAACCCAACGCGAAAAATTCAAAGCCGTGATCGATGAAATTAAAGCCGCTCACCGGCGCCAGCAACCGGTACTTGTCGGAACCGTTGCAGTGGAAACCTCAGAAGTCTTAAGCCGCATGTTACGCAAAGAAAATATTGTCCACAACGTGCTCAATGCAAAGAACCATGCACGCGAAGCCGAGATTGTCGCCAATGCCGGACAACCCGGAGCGGTGACCATCGCAACCAACATGGCAGGTCGAGGCACCGACATTAAACTCGGCAGAAGCGTGATTCACATCAACTCAGACGACCTCGCATCAACCACCTTCTCGCTCGACTCCAAAGTGGAAGGTAAATCCCTGCGAAAGATTCTCGAAGAACGTCCATGCGGACTCTATGTAATTGCATCCGAACGCCATGAATCACGCCGAATTGACCGACAACTTCGAGGCCGATCTGCTCGACAAGGTGATCCCGGCGTTACCCGCTTCTATGTCTCGCTCGAAGACAACCTCATGCGCCTATTTGGGTCTGAGAAAATTTCTGGAATCATGGAAAAGCTCGGTATCGAAGAAGGCGAAGTACTCGAGCACCCATGGCTCAACCGATCCATTGAAACCGCCCAACGGCGGGTAGAGCAACAAAACTTCATGATGCGGAAACGGACCCTCGAATATGACGATGTCATGAACGCGCAACGATCAGAAATTTACGGCTTCCGCTCCGATGTTTTGCAAGCGGATGATCCACGCGATCAGCTGATGAATGCAGTAGAACAAGCCGTGCAAACGCATGCCACCGAAGCCGCCAATCCCACACCAGAAACACAAACCGAATTTCTTATATGGGTCAATACCACCTTCCCACTAGGCTTCACAGAAAACGACTTATCAGACGAAGAAACACCAGACAGCCTCACCCAAAAAGTAATGGAACAAGTCAAACAAGCCTATGCAGTAAAAGCCAGCCATGAATCGGAAGAGTCATTAAAACGGCTCGAACGTCATCTGATTCTCCAAGCCATTGATCAGCATTGGCAAGAATACCTGCGGAGTATGGATAGTCTCCGAGAGAGCATCGGGCTTCGTGCCTACGGTCAGCGTGATCCGCTGGTCGAATACAAACGCGAAGCCTACAATCTCTTTATGGATCTCATGGAACGTATTTATGAAGAAATTGCCAACAGTCTCTTCCGCTCAGCAACATCCGTCGACGCCATGCAAGAATTTTTTAAATCGCTCACTGGCATGCAAATGCCAACACCAGCATCCGCTCTTGCAGCAACCGCTCAAGCACCCGGGCAAAATACAGCACCCGGGACAGGACTTCCACCCGGCATGGATCATCCCGGCTCGGCACCTGCCCCGCGCCGTGAAACAAATAAAGTTGGACGGAATGACCCATGCCCTTGTGGAAGCGGTCGTAAATACAAAAAATGTTGTGGGGCTGAATAGTCCAATCTCTTTATGCAAACGATGTTAAAATCCATCGAATCAACCCTGCAAAACGAAGGGGTGAAGAAGACCGAAATCCTCTATGTCGCGGTCTCAGGCGGGGCCGACTCAGTCGCTCTGCTTCACCTGCTAAACCACCTCGGATATACCTGCCATGTGCTGCATCTCAATCATCTCTTACGAGGCGATGAATCCGAGAAGGACCAACAATTTGTCGAAACCCTAGCTCACACCCTTCAGCTTCCCATCACCACACAGCAAACCGATGTTTCCGCCCTGGCATCTTCGCATTCCATTTCGATTGAAATGGCAGGCAGAAAAGCCCGCCATGAACTCTTCC
>CAJYAJ010000035.1 GCA_913065005.1 uncultured Verrucomicrobiota bacterium
GGATGATCAGAATAGATCGCATTTTTAATCGCTTGAAGATCGGTCGATTGGCTGTGTGCTATCCAGGGAGTGGGGTCGAGCCAGTTGGGGCGGGAATTAATCATCGCGGCTTAAAAAGGAGGTGAGGGGTGAACTTGCAACAGCGGCTTCGGAGGTGGGCATTAAGCCCGCTTTCCATGCCGCACGACCACTTTCAACACCGGTTTTGAAGGCGGCTGCCATGGCTTCGGGATCCTCGGCGGCGGCGATGGCGCTGTTGACGAGAACGGCTTCGCATCCCATCTCAAGGGCTTGAGCGGCTTCGGAGGGGGCGCGTAAGCCAGCATCCACAATAACGGGAACTTGTGTGTCTCGAATGATGATGCGGATCATCTCAGCGGTGGAGAGTCCTTTGCCGGTTCCGATCGCTGCGCCGAGAGGCATGACGGCTGCGCATCCGACATCTTCAAGTCGTTTGGCAAGGACGGGGTCGGCAGGAATATAAGGCAGCACTAGAAAATCTTGTTTGGCCAGTTCGATAGCCGCTTCATAGGTTTCAATGGGATCAGGCAATAGATGATGCGGGTTCGGATGAATCTCTAGTTTAATAAAGCGGCTCTTGCTTAACTCTCTTCCAAGCATGGCGGCACGAATGGCTTCTTTGGCATTCATGGCGCCGGAGGTGTTGGGCATGAGTTTAACCTTTTCTAGCTGGGCAAGTGGGCCGTAGAGATCGTCTTCAGCTTGTGCTTTGTTGAAGCGCCGGAGGGCGACGGTTACGAGATCGGTGCCGGATGCTTTCACAGCGGCGATCATGGTTTCGACATTCGCAAATTTTCCGGTGCCGATTAAGAGGCGTGAGTGGAGAGTTTCATTTTGAAAGGTGAGGGGGTCGTTCATTATCCACCTCCCACAAACACCATGATCTCAACTTCATCGTTCTCTTTGAGGATGTGCTTGTGCCAGCTGGTTGCGGGGATGACGGCCCCGTTGAGCATGAGTGCGGTGTGTTCTTTTTCGACTTCAAGGGTTTCGAGTAAAGCAAGAAGGGTGTAATCGCCTTCGAGGGGGTGGGGTTCGCCGTTTAAGATGATCTGCATCGTTCGTTCCTTTTTTTTGCCTGCGGAAGTGAATCGATGGACTGAAACACTCCCTCTCGCCGGTATCAGCCGGATCAGGTTCAACGGGTCTAATCTCAGCCTGCTAACCGACAGGCACCCCGGGCTGCCAACAAACCTGCCACTGTGGCTTCCGGCTGTAAAGCGATTATCGTTAAAAGCGAACAATGTGAATGAAATAAAGTTGCGTTATGGATGAATGGGGTTGATAAAAAAAAATGAAGATTCAGAGTTGTCTCGGGCAAACACTTTGCTAATCTACGCGCTCATTGGCATACATGACCCCTTCGTCTAGTGGCCTAGGACTCCAGGTTTTCATCCTGGCAACACGGGTTCGAGTCCCGTAGGGGTCGCCATTTTTTCGCGCATCATTTTCACGGTGCGCTTTTTCTTTTTTCGCTATAAAGAGATCCGGATTAGGCGGTTAATTGGCTGGGTTGAGGTGGATTTCTGGGATCGGTGTAGAATTTTCAGTTGCTTTTGATGGCGACTGAAATATCCTCTTTTTATACGGTACGTTTCGTAGGGAAGGATGAGTGTATATGGTGGAAATACTTCAGCCGGTTTTACCGGTAGCAGATATGGCTTCGGCGTTTTGGCAGAGTACGTTGCCGGGCAAGGTGATTGTCTTGTTGCTTTTTTTGGGTTCGGCTTCGGCATGGACGATTATGGTGACCAAGGGCATGCAGTTGCGTGCGGCGGGGCGGTCGACGGAGCAGTTTTTGACTGCGTTTCGTGCGGAGCGCGATCCGACGGTGTTATTTACGCGTCGGGAAGAGATGGCGGGAACGCCTTTGCAGACGATGTATCGTGAGGGGTGCAAGGCGTTGGGGGCGGAGTTGCAGGTGCAGGGTGTGGATCCGGATGATTTATTAATGGGGCATTTGACATCGGAGTCGCATCGGCATTTGTCGTTGAATCAGTTGGAGACGGTGCGATCGGTGGTGGATCGGAATTTGGCGGATGAGGTGTTGTTGTTGGAGGATCAGATGGGGTTGCTGGCAACGGCGGTGAGTGCGGCTCCTTTTCTGGGATTATTGGGGACGGTATGGGGCGTGATGGATGCGTTTGCGGGGATGGCGTTGGCGGGAAATGCGGCGCTCTCTGCGGTGGCACCGGGGATTTCGGGGGCATTGTTAACAACGATTATTGGTCTGATTGTGGCGTTGCCTTCGATGATTGGATATAATTTGCTTTCGGCGGAAATTCGGCGGATTTCGGTGCAGATGGATAATTTTGCACAGGAGTTTATTTCGGGTATCCAGAATAGTTATGTGATTGAGGCGAAGTAAGGATGGGGCGGCGAACCAGTTTGGTGAGTTTGAATCAGATTAGCGACATTAACATGACGCCGCTGATGGATTTGACGTTTATCCTTTTGATTACGTTTATCATTACGTTCCCGTTGATTGAGCAGGGAGTAACGATTCAGCTTCCGAAGGGGGAGGCGGGGGAGTTGCCGGAGGCGGTATCGCGGTCGATTAGTTTGAATGGAATGGATCAGCTTTATTTGGATGATGTGCCGGTGTCGCGTGCGGAGCTAGAGGTGGCTTTGTTGGAGATTTCATCGATGGCACCGGATAGTACGGTCTTTGTGCGGGCGGATGAGGGATTGCCCTATGGTAAGGTAATGGAGCTAATCCGGATGTTACATGCGGCAGAAATTTCGCGCATGGCGTTGGTGACGGAAGCGGACTCTTTGTGATGCATACCTGGTGGCGCAGGGTGTTTGGGCGGGTGTTGTTGGTGCATATTGGGGTGGTGACGATCTGTCTTCTTTTTTCGTTTCTGAAGGGGTGTTTTAAGCCTAGACCGAAGCCGGAGATTTTAACATTTATTGAGTTTGGCGTCCCTGATCCGCTTGTGAAACCGACTGAATTGGCACCAGAGCCGGCACCAGAGCCGACGCCAGAACCGGAGCCGATAGAGAAGAAGTCGTCGTGGAAGCCGACACCGGTTGATGAGATTCGAAAAGGCAAGCGGGTGACTTCAGTTCCCGTTGCGCCGAAGGTGGATGCATCGACGATTGAAAAGGCATTGGCAGAGATGAAGCCGATCCCAGGTTCGAGCGATCCATTTGCTTCCTATTATGCGGAGGTGATGAGGTTGTTGTATGCGCGTTGGAGTCCGCCGCCTCAAGTGGGGGGGGAGAGATCGGCACCGGTGGTGCGCTTTGAGGTTCAGGCGAGTGGAAAGATTTTAAAGCGTACGCTCGTTGCAGGTTCGGGGGTAAAGGCGTACGATGATTCTGTTATGAAGGCGGTGGCATCGGTTTCGCAGTTACCGCGGTTACCGAGTGGATATCCATATTCGTATGTTGAAGTGGTTTTTACAATCGAGTGAGTGAGATGAACAGAGCAGAGCGAAGATTGTTTTTAAGTGGTGTTATGGCGTGTGGTGCGGGTGTGGCATATGGGCAGCGGGTGGAAGTGCGCAAATCGGGTGCGGGTCGAATTGGCATTTCTTTAGATCGGTTGATCAGTGATGGATCGGTAGAGGGCCAAGAGTTTATTCGAGTGTTGCGTGCAGATTTGTTGCGTTCGGGTTGGTTTGAGGAACAGTCTGCGGCGCGACTGGTTGTGGTGGGACGGGTTCAAAATGCGGATGTTCTTCGGGCGGAGATTCAGGCAATTCAGGTGGCGGATAAGAAGCGGGTATTGAGTCGGGCTTTTTCAGGGACGAAGGCGGCTACACGGGCGTTGGCACATCGCGTTTCGGATGCGTTGGTGTTGGCGGTCTCGGGTAAGCCGGGGATGGCATCGGCGCGTTTGGCGATGGTGGGCAATCGAAGTGGCCATAAAGAGTTATATGTGTGTGATGCGGATGGAGCGAATCTTCGGCAGGTGACACAGGAGCGGAGTATTGTGGTGGCACCTGCGTGGATGCCGGATGGAAAAAACATTCTTTATACATCGTATAAGCAGGGATATCCCAATATTTATCGAACGGGACAGCGCGAAGCCGTTTCGAGATTCGGGGGATTGAATGCGAGTGCGGCGGTATCTCCGGATGGGCGCAGGATGGCTATGATTCTTTCGAAGGATGGAAATCCTGAATTGTATATTCGAGAGGTGAGTTCGGGTTCGTTGCAGCGGGTTTCTTCCACGCGGCGCGCGAATGAGGCGAGTCCGTGTTGGTCGCCGGATGGTTCGCAATTAGCATATGTTTCTGATTCTTCGGGACGTCCTCATATCTATGTGCTTGCTTTAAAGGGGGGGAGCCCGAAACGGTTGAGCCGGACGGGCTCGGAGAATGTGGCGCCGGATTGGGGTGTGAATGGACAGCTGACGTATTGCAGTAGGCAGGGTGGGCGATATCGAATTGTGGTGGCGGACCCGCGGTCGAGTGTGTCGCGTGTGGTGCCTGTGGATGGAGCGGATTATGAAGATCCAAGTTGGATGCCGGATGGAAGACATGTCGTGGTGTCGCGGTCCGTAAACTATCGTTCCAGCATCTACCTTCTTGACACGCAGGAAGAACGTTCTATAGCTTTAAAGGAGGGAACAGGAGATTGGTTTTCGCCAGCTTGTTCTCGTTAATGGATAAGGAGTGGGTTATGCGTAGAGTGAGTGCAGTGATGGGGTTTATGGGGTTTGCCTTGGCGGGCGTGTTGTTGATGAGTGGGTGCCAATCAACAGGCGTGAATGAGGGTGTTTATGGTTCAGATAATTTATATGGAGATCCGTTAATTGCAGATATTCCTTTAAATAATTTGGATGGATTGCCAACGAATGGAGATCGAACTCTTTTTGCCCCGGTGATGTTTGCTTATGATAGTGCGGCGTTAAATCCTGCTCAGGCGGCGATCTGTGAGGCGGTTGCGAGCCATTTGATGGGTCGTGGGGGTGTGATTCTCGAGGGGCATGCGGATGAGCGGGGAAGTCGGGATTATAATCTGACGTTAGGAGAGCAACGGGCATTAGCGGTTCGTGCGTATTTAATTGAATTGGGTGTGAGCCCGTCGCAGATCCAAACTCGGAGTTATGGTGAAGAGAAACCCGCAAATGGGAACCATGATGAATCTGCGTGGAGTGAAAATCGTCGCGTTGAATTTGCTATCTACTAGCGTTTTTTCAGCTGCTGAGGAGATCTCTTTATGAGTGTGATTGCTCCTATTTTGGTGGCACAGGTCAGCGTGGTTGAGTCGGTTCTGGTTTTTTTCGCTGTGGTATTGGTCGCGTTTCTTTTGATAGGATGGGTGACGAGTTTTATCCGTTTTCAAGATGTGTTGGGGTTATTGAATTCTGAGCATGCAGATGAATCGATTGATTCGAATTCTGTTTTGCAGCTTCGCTTGGCTAAATTTTTGACCGAAAGTGGTCGAGAGCAGGTGCCGTTTAGTTTGCTGAAGTGTTCGGCTCCATCGGGAACCGTGATCGAAGAGTTGATAGCGTCATGGAAATCGGCTGTTCGGGCGAGTGATTGGATTATCCCTTTGGACGATGAGGGGGTGTATGTATTGCTTCGTTGCGATCGGGAAGATGTTGAAGCGCTATGGTCTCGTTTATGTGGGTTGTTCCCGAGTGTGGCTGCTTCGGCTTGGCAGGTGGGGGCGGCTAGTTTTCCTGAGGATGGGGTGAGTGGTCGTGCTTTGATAGCGGGTGTGGATTTGGCGATGGAGGCTTCTGTGAGGGAGGGGTCGTTGCAGTGGGCGGAAGAAGTCGAAACAGAAGATGAGCCGGAGCTGGAATCTGAAGCAGAGGAGCAGAGTGCTGAACCAGCGGATGCGCATAATAAATTATTGGATCCCTTAACGGGGGTTTTGCGAGATCGAGTGCTTTCGACTTACATGCATCGGCAATTAAATGAATATCGTTTGAAGAAGGAACCGGTGGCGCTTTTTTGCGTGGGGGTTGATAATATGGAGCAAATTCGTTCTTTTCATGGGGGGGAGGCGCACGATCAACTCTTGGTTGAGATTAGTAAAGAGTTGCAGTCCATTTTGCGTTCAGAGGATATGATTGGGCGGTATGAGGAGCATGGATTTTTGGCATTGGTAGGGTGTAATCCCAATCAGGCTGAAGGCGTTGCTCAACGGCTATGCGGAACGATTCAGAAAAAAGTGTGTTTGTTTGAGGGAAAGCGGTTGCGAACCACCACGACGGTTGGGGTGGGAGTCTATCCCGAACATGGGAAAAATTTGCATGAGCTGTATACGAAAGCACAGCAAGTGATCGACCATTGTCGTGAAAATGATATTCGGGGCTATGCCTATTATGATGAGGCGTTGCATCGGAAGCAAAAGTCGCGGCGAAACCAATCAATGGAAGCGACAAGGAAATTGAGGTAGAGATGAAGTTGGGTGTGAATGTTGATCATGTAGCTACGTTGCGTCAGATGCGTGGAACGATTTATCCGGATCCGTTAGATGCGGCTATAATTGCGGCGCGGGCGGGAGCGCATGGGATCACGGCTCATTTGCGCGAAGACCGTCGGCATATTCAGGATGAGGATATTTATCGACTCAAGTCGTTGCAGCCGTTGCCATTGAATTTGGAGATGGCGAATGTGCCTGAAATTGTTGATTTTGCGTTGGAGATCAATCCGAATGAAGTTTGTTTGGTTCCAGAAAAACGGCAGGAATTGACAACAGAAGGTGGTTTAGATGTGGTGGGTCAGTATGAGCAATTGTGCCCGACGGTGGATCAGTTATTGCAGGCGGGCATTGAAGTGAGTCTGTTTGTTGATCCAGATACGGTCACGTTGGAGGCGTGCCGACAGATGGGGGTTTCGGTGGTTGAGTTGCATACGGGTTCGTATTGCGATGCCGATGTCAATGAACAGCCGGGGTGGTTGGAAAAATTAATAATGGGAGCTCAAACTGCGCATGAATTGGGTCTTCAGGTGAATGCGGGTCATGGGATAACGACCGATAATATCGGTGGGATTCTTTGTGTGCCTCATTTGGCGATGCTGAATATTGGGCATAGCTTGGTGAGTCGGGCTGTTTTTCTGGGTATGCAGGGGGCGGTCGAAGAGATGCTTTCGGCGATGGCTGAGTATCAGGGCTAGGTGGCTGAATGAAAATAGTTGATGCAGAGACGATGCGGTTGCTTGATCAGCGGGCGATGCAAGAAGAGGGCATTCCTGAGGCAGTTTTGATGCAGCGTGCGGGACATGGCGTTGCGGATGCGGTTGAGCGATTGGCGATGATACATCAATTAACCGATCTATCGATTTTGATGCTGGCAGGGATGGGCAATAATGGCGGAGATGTTTTTGTTGCGGCGCGTTATTTGTGGGAGCGGGATATCGAGGTAAACGTTCGTTTGGCGGGGCGTGCTTCGTCGCTGACGGGCGCCGCAGAGGCGGCGTATCAATTTGCAAGAGAGGGTGAGGTTCCGATCGAAAGTTGTCCGGATGAGGTCGATTGGACGGATGTTCCGGAAGCGGATATTTTAGTGGATGGTTTATTGGGAACAGGTTTTTCGGGTGAACCACGTGGTGTGATGAAGGCGGCGTTGGCGTGGGCGGATGCGTTGGCGGAGCGGCTGTTGGTGGTGGCGGTGGATCTTCCTTCTGCCATGGCGGTTCGGGCGGATGTTACGGTTGCGTTGGGCTTGCCTAAAAAGGAGAGTGTGGCGGCGGATCGGGTAGATATGACGGGTCGAGTTGAGGTGGTTGATATTGGGATTCCTGAACGATGTATTGAGGCGATTGGGAGTACGGGAACTGAGTTAATAACGGATGTGGATGTGGCACCCCTTTTGTTGCGTCGAAAGCGGAACAGCCATAAAGGGGTCTATGGTCATTTGCATTGCATGGGTGGATCCCCGGGTATGAGTGGGGCTATGGTGTTGGCGGCGCGTGCGGGTTTGCGTGGGGGTGCCGGCTGGGTTTCGGTGATGGTGCCGGAGTTGATTGTGGAGGTGGTGGCTTCACGTGTGCCGGAGGCGATGGTGCAGGCGGATGAGCCTGCTCGGAAGGCTGATGCGATGGTGGTGGGTCCGGGTATGGGATGTTCCCCTGAAACACAGCAACGGGTTTTGAGTCTTTTAAAAGAGGAGGGGGCTCCGTTGGTTTTGGATGCGGATGGGTTGGCGGCGCTAGGTGAAGACCTTGAGCCGATTCTTCAATCAAAGCGGGAGCTTGTGATGACGCCGCATCCGGGTGAGTTTGCGGGCTTGTTTGGAATGAAGGTGGAGGACTTGCAACTGGACCGAGAGGCGCTGGCAAAAATGGCGGCGACGCAATTACAGGTTGTGTGTGTGCTGAAGGGGGCGCGTACGGTGGTGGCGGCTCCAGATGGGCGGGTAGCGGTGAATGCAACGGGGAATCCGGGGATGGCTACGGCGGGCATGGGCGATGTGTTGGCGGGGTTGATTGGGGGTTTGTTGGCGCAAGGGCTATCTTCATTTGAAGCGGCTTGCGCGGGCGTATGGTTGCATGGGCATGCAGGGGATTTGGCGGCTGGGGCGGGGGCTGAGATTTCCCTCTGTGCGGGTGATGTGATTGAAAAACTGCCTGATGCTTTTCGAGCCGTGGGCCCGAGATAGCGTTAAAACTGGGCGAGAAAGCGCTGGTCGTTTTCGTACAAGTGACGAATGTCGTTAATGCCAAAGAGAATCATTGCAATCCGCTCAATACCCATGCCAAACGCGAATCCGGAGCAACAAGCTGGATCGTATCCAACATTGATGAATACATTGGGGTCAACTAGACCGGCTCCTAATACTTCTATCCATCCCAGTTTATCATGTTTAATATCAACCTCTACACTCGGTTCAGTAAAAGGGAAATAGTGGGGGCGGAATCGTATTTCTGCTTTGGGTCCCATAAGTTCTCGTGCGAAATGATTTAGGGTTGCTTTGAGATCAGCAAGTGAGACTTCTTCGTCGATATAGAGGCCTTCAATTTGATGAAAATTTGCACTATGAGTCGCATCCGAGGTATCGCGCCTATAACACCGACCGGGTGAGATAATGCGAATGGGTGGCTTGTTTTCTTTCATGTAGCGAATTTGTACTGGACTGGTGTGGCAACGGAGGAGTTCGCCGCTATTGAGATAGAAGGTATCTTGTTCGTCGCGCGATGGGTGGTCGGCGGGGGTGTTGAGGGCATCAAAATTGTTGAAGACGGTTTCGATGTCGGGCCCATCGGCTACGGTAAAGCCGAGGGTTTGGAAGATAGATGTGATGCGTTCGGTGATTTGGGTGATGGGATGGCGGGTTCCAAGGGATTGCCACTGTCCGGGTTGTGAGCAATCAAAGAGGGGTTGTTGCGTTTTGGGTGCGGCTTCGGATTGGCGGGCTTGAATGCATTCGGTGAGCTCTTTTTTTAGTTCGTTAACGGCTTTTCCGAAGAGCGGTTTCTCTTCGGCGGGTACGTTTTTTAGCTCGGCCATGAGGAGCGGAAGTCGACCTTTACGGGATAGATATTCAATGCGAACGGCTTCGATCTCTTCGGTGGTTTGAGCGGCTGTTGCCGCTTGGAGTGCGATGGTTTTAATCTGATTGAGTTCGTCTAAGTTCATAGTCTTTTAGTTTCTTCGCTTGAGAGCAGATGGCAATTGCTTTTTGGGTTTTATTTTTCGGCTAGGAGAGTGGCTCGGAGCGGGGCGGGATAGCCTTCTATCGTTTTTTTGGGGTCGGTTGGATCGAGAAAATCGGGTAATGACTCGAAGGTCATCCATTCCGTTGATCGTTGCTCTTGGGGAGAGGTGGGGGTGATGTCTACGGTGCGGATTTGCTTGAAGCCGATGCGTTGAAGCCATTGTTCTAAGGTGGATAGTGAGGGGATGAACCAGACATTTCGCATTTTTGCATATCTACCATCGGGTACGAGCGCGTAGCCAAGTGGACCTTCCGTGATGAGGGTTTCGAGGACGAGTTCGCCGCCAG
Organism: uncultured Verrucomicrobiota bacterium; assembly: GCA_913065005.1. Taxonomy (GTDB): domain Bacteria; phylum Verrucomicrobiota; class Kiritimatiellia; order Kiritimatiellales; family Pontiellaceae; genus Pontiella. The sequence goes on from CAJYAJ010000035.1 coordinate 9,938, forward strand.
GTTGGAGTAGAGTGTGCAGGTGTTGTAGGTGGTCAAAAGGCGATTTTCGGTGATAGAGAATGCCCATTGAAAAGAGGGTGTCAAAGGTATCAGTGGAGGGAGGAATGTCTTCGAGTGCCATGGGAAGCACCCAGGCAGGTGCGTGGGTTTGTAGGAGATGTTTAACGGCAAAATATTGGCAAACAAAGAGGGGTTGGGGGTCGATGCCGATCGCGAGTTTGGCACCGGCACCGGCGATGCGCCATGTGTGGTATCCGCTGCCGCAACCGATATCGAGAACGAGGCGGTCGGTGAGAGGTTTAATGTGTGGGGCGAGGCGGTCCCATTTCCAGTCTGATCGCCATTCCGTGTCGAGATGAAGACCATGTAGATGGAAGGGTCCTTTTCTCCAGGGTCGAAGTTGCATGAGGTGTTCTTTGAGACCATTGGGGGCATGACCGTGGGCAATCACTCCGCTTGCTAGATCGATTCGATCCGGCTTTAGGTGGGGTAATTGATAGAGTACCGCTTTCCAGTCCGAGATGTGTGCGTAGCGTTCGGGACGGAGGTTCCAGTTGATGAGGTCCGGTAGCGCTTTTGCCCAGTGTTGGATGGGGGTGTTTTCTAGCTGAGGATAGAGGGCGGTATAGTCAATCATTTGAAAGCCAACATGGAAGAAAAGTTAAAGCATTGAAACCAAGTTTCAACAGATTGAAAGCCGGATGATTTAAGTCGATGGTGATGCGTTTCGAGGGTTTCGGGAATGAGAACGTTTTCGAGGGCGGATCGTTTTTGGCTTATTTCTAGTTCGGAGTATCCATGGGCTCGTTTGAAATCTTGATGGAGCTCAATCATATGTTGATTGATGTGAGGGTCGGTAAAAGCGATTTTTTCTGAGAGAACGAGTACGCCTCCGGGTTGCATTCCTTTGGCAATACGATTGAGCAGATTTGTGCGCTGATCAATGGGGATGAACTGGAGGGTAAAGTTGAGAACGACAATGGATGCTTGTTCAATGGATTGGTCACGAATGTCACGGCAGTGCAGTTTTATGGCTTTATCGAGGCGTTGTGCTGCTTTGGCAACCATCTCCGGTGAGCTGTCGATGGCAATAAGTTGAGAGGTGGGGTCGGTGAGACCTTTTTGAAGGGCCTGCGTGGCGCCTCCTAATGAACATCCCAGATCGTATAGATTACTGTTGGGTGTGGCATAGCGGGCGGCAAGGGGGGTGAGCATGGAGAGAATAGCTCGGTAACCGGGTACGGAGCGTTCAATCATGTCGTCGAATACATCGACTACGCGAGCATCGAATCGGAACTCGCTTACATTGGCGATGGGTTGGTTGTATATGGCATCTTTGCTCATAGCCAAAACGTACGATATGTCACTCGACAGAGCCAAGCTAAAGCGTTAGCTTCATAAACATAAAAAGAAATTATTTACTTAGTATTGCCATATCTTTATGTACCGTTTCATGGGTAGAGGCAATTGTGATTGATAATGTGGCAATAGCGGAATCGAACCCAACCAATATAGCTGCGTATGCTGATTTTAATTGGGACTTTGTTCATAGCTATAAAGGATCTTCGGCCGTGGCGGTGGATTCGTATTGGGTGCTGACGGCGGCGCATGTGGCGGACGATGGGGGAAGCGGTTCGCTGATGGTGAATGGGGTTACGTATAATCAGCTGGAGCGGGTCTATCATGCGGATGCAGATCTAGCACTGGTTCGCTTCGACCAAGCATTACCGGGCTATCACGAACTATTTACGGGTTCTGTGCTTTCGACAGGTGCCAATCCGGAGTTGTTGCAGGTGGGTTGGGGTAATACGGGTACGGTTAGTTTAACTTCATTTTCGAATGGGCCGGGTGGGTCAGGTACGAAGCGGTGGGGTAGCAATCGTGCGGATATTCGCAGTACACTATTGGTTGATGTCGGCGGCTCTACGGGAGTAGTTTCGAATGATATTTTCCTCGCGGGTTTTACCAGTGGAGATACCGCTTATGAAGCAGGTGCTGGAACCCATGATTCGGGGGGCGGCTTATTTATCGAAGAGGGGGGGGAATGGAAGTTGGCTGGAACCATGCTCTATTTAAATGGAAACGAT
>CAJYAJ010000036.1 GCA_913065005.1 uncultured Verrucomicrobiota bacterium
GATGGACCCGGAACCCGCGGATGCGTCGTGCCTCAGGCCGCCCACCGCGGCGAAGTGCCCCGAGGGGGAAACCGAGATGTTGCGTGGTTCGAAGTCGATCGGGGGCTCGGGCTTGAAGACGCGCGTGGGGAGCGCGTCGTCGGCGGTGGCGTTGTCGGAGATGGTGCGGATGAGGAGAAAGGGGGTTTGGTTGTGGGTGCAGACGTGGGCGAGGGCGGCGCCTTCCATTTCGATGGCGTCGCCTTGGAAGTGGTCGAATAGGGGTTGATAGTTGGGGCGTTTTTGGTGGGTGATGAATTGGTCGCCGGTGAGGATGGTTCCGTGGTGAATGGTTTGGGGGAGGGTGTTGGCTTGGGCGTGGGCGAGGAGGTGGGGATCGGGGGTGAAGGTGTGGTAGGGGGTGTAGGGGATGGTGCCGGGGGGGAAGCCGAGTTCGGAGGCGTCGATGTCGTATTGAATGGTGCGGGTGGCGATGACGAGGTCGCCGATTTCATAGTTGGGGTTGAGGGCGCCGGCGAGGCCGGTGAAGAGGATGGCGCGGGGTTGATAGCTGTCGATGAGGTGTTGGGTGGTCATGGCGGCGGAGACTTTGCCGACGCCGGTGGTGCTGAGGATGAGGGGGGTTGTGTCGGATTGGGTGTGTTGGGTGGTGAAGGGGCCGTGGGTTTGGGTTTGGATATTGGTGAAGTGGGTGAGGAAGTCTTGAATTTCTTCGGGTATGGCGCTGAGGATGAGGATGGGTTTCATGGTAAATGGGTAAGTTTGTTTGATTTATGAATCAAAAGATTAAATTTGGGGTGGTTTGTTTGGTTGTGAGCTCTGTGTTGGGTCTCGCTTTTATGTGGTTGTGCTTGGAGAAAAAACCTACGTCTAATAATAGTGGCGGAGAGAGAGGGATTCGAACCCCCGGAACCTTTCGGCTCAATGGTTTTCAAGACCACCGCATTCGACCACTCTGCCATCTCTCCGCTGGAATGTGGGAAGGTATAGATTTGAGTTGGTTGATGGCAAGCCCATTATGTGGATAAATGTTTGTTTGCGGGGCTTTGGTGTGGATTTTACCGGTGAAATTTTAGGGGTTTTGGGGTTGCTTTGTTTAATCTGTTCAATTTTAATTGAACACAATGAAAACGGAAGATTCAGTGAGCGTATTAAGTGCGTTGGAGTCAGAGGTGGTTGCTTTGTTTGTGAGGGTGGCAGATCTGCTGAATTTGCCTCGTTCGGTGGGGGAGCTGTATGGAATTCTGTTTATGGCTGAGTCGCCAATGTGTTTAGATGATTTGCGGATTAAGCTGAATATTAGCAAGGGTTCGACGAGTCAGGGGTTAAAGATTCTACGTTCGTTTGGGGCGATTCGGGTGGTGTATGTGCCGGGGGATCGAAAAGATTTTTATGTGGCGGAGAGTTCGTTGCGTAAAATTGCGAGTGGGTTTGCGAATGAGCAGATTCAACCGCATTTAGAGAGTGGTTCGGATCGGCTGGAGCGCATTCAGGATTTGTTGAATGAGGAAGCGGATGTTTCTGGTATGTTGCATGAGCGGGTGGAGCGGTTGGAAAATTGGCAGAAGCGTGCGAATCAGGTGTTGCCGGTGGTGCTGAAGTTGATTGGGGGCAAGGGGTGAGAGAGGAGCCGGTTGTCTTTGAGTCTGGGGTGCGGTGGTATTGTGTTCGGACGCAGCCAAAGAAGGAGCGTTTGGCAGCAGCGCAGTTGGCTTCTTTGTTTGAGCTTGAGACGTTGTCGCCTCGGATTCGTTTTAAGAGAAAGACGGTGCGGGGTGTGGTTTGGTTCGAGGAGGCGATGTTCCCGGGCTATTTCTTTGCGCGATTTGATATGGAAACGCACAAGCGGGCGGTTTCGTTTGCTCCGGGGGTGTTGCATATTCCTATTTTTGGGGGTCGATTTGCTGAGGTAGATGCGGCGGTGGTGGATGGACTGCGAGCCGAGTTGGATGAGGCCGGTCGTGCGGATGTGATGGAGCCGTTAGCGGTGGGTGATGAGACTCGGATTCTGACGGGGTCGATGCAGGGTTTGCAGGTGCGGGTGGTGAAAGTGATGTCGGCGGAGCAGCGCGTGGCCGTATTAATGGAATTTTTAGGGCAAGAAGTGGAAACGATTTTTCCTTTATCAGAGCTGGAGCAACGGCGCAAGGGAGCTTTAACGCAGGGATAAGGATCGCTGCCTATATCCAATGAGGGATAACGATAACGATACATATGTTGGAAGGTTTCGAAGTTTATTCGATCGACCGAGGGCGGTAGCGTAGGTATAGGATAAAGATTATGTGCGGTATTGTTGGTTATTTTGGGAAAAAGGAAGCGTCAGATATCTTAGTGGATGGGCTGCGCCGGATGGAGTACCGAGGGTATGATTCGGCTGGAGTGGCGTGTTTGCATGATGAGCAGATTGCTGTGGTGAAGCGTCCAGGAAAAATTAAGGCTCTGCGTCAGCAGGTGGATCAAACGGATTCATCGATTTTACGCTCGGCAAAACAGGGTATTGGGCATACGCGGTGGGCGACGCACGGATCACCGACGGAACTGAATGCGCATCCCCATCTGGATGCAACGGGTCATGTGGCGATGGTGCATAATGGCATCATTGAAAATTATCGGGAAATCCGAAATGGATTAAAGCAGGCGGGTATTGAATTTGTTTCTGAGACGGATTCAGAGGTGTTGGTTCAATTGATTGCATACTGTTTTAAGGGCAATTTGGAGGAGGCGGTTTCGGAGGCGTTGAGCAAGGTCAAGGGTACGTATGGTATTTTGGTGATGAGCTCAAAAGATACTGGGAAAATGGTTGCGGCTCGGTGTGGGAGCCCGATTGTGATTGGTTTGGGTGTGGATGAAACGGTGGTGGCGAGTGATGCGGCTGCGATTATGCCGCATACACGGGATGTGATCTATTTAGAGGATTTTGATTTAGCGGTGATCGATGGATCTGGGGTGAATATGTTGGATATTCAGCATACGCCGGTGAACCGAGAAGTAACGCTGATGGATTGGGAAGCGGAAGAGGCGGAAAAAGGTGATTTTGATCATTTTATGGTCAAAGAGATATTTGAGCAGCCGACTGCAATCAAGAATGCGATTCGGGGTCGGCTTGATTTTGAGATGGGTTCGGCGATTCTTTCGGGGCTTGATCTTTCGCAACGGGATGCGGCCTTAATCAACCGTGTGTTGGTGGTGGGGTGTGGTACTTCGATGCATGCGGGCATGGTGGGAGAATATGCTTTTGAGGAGTTGGCGGCGATACCCGCAGAGGTGGAGCAGGCGGCTGAGTTTCGATATCGGAACCCGATTATTAGTCCATCGGATCTCGTTTTAGCGATTAGTCAATCTGGTGAGACTGCCGATACGTTGGCGGCGGTGCGTGAGGCGAAGAATAAAGGCGCGATGGTAGCGGGTATTTGTAATGTTGTGGGATCTACGATTGCGCGTGAGACGGGTCGTGGGGTCTATCTGCATGCGGGGCCGGAGATTGGCGTGGCGTCGACGAAGGCGTTTACGTGTCAGGTGGCGGTGTTATTGATGATGGCGTTGAAGTTGGCGCGTACGCGGAGGCTACCCGTATATGATGGCGAGGAGTTGGCGCGATGGATCGAACGAATTCCAGCGTTAACCGAGCAGGTTTTGGGTCAGAGTGAGGCGATTCGTGACGTGGCGAAAAAGATTTCAGCGCAGGAGCATGCGTTCTTCATTGGTCGGGGGTATCTCTTTCCGGTGGCTTTAGAGGGCGCCCTGAAATTGAAAGAGATTAGTTATGTGCATGCCGAAGGATATCATGCGGCGGAATTAAAGCATGGACCGATTGCTTTATTGGAAGAGGGTACGCCGGTGGTGGCATTGTTGAATAATGTGCCGGGTAAAGATAAGACATTGGCGAATGCGGAAGAGTGTAAAGCGCGTGGTGCGCACGTGATCGCGGTGGTGAGTGAGGGCGACGAGCAGGCTGCTGAAGGTTTTGATGATGTGATTGTTGTTCCTCAAGCCCCGGCGATGATTGCGCCGATTCCAACGGTGGTCGCCCTTCAACTCCTTTCCTATCATATTGCGGTCTTGCGTGGATGTGATGTGGATCAACCTCGTAATTTGGCAAAATCTGTTACCGTGGAATAACGTGATAGACGAAATGAAAATAGCGGTGCAAGCCGCTCATGAGGCGGGAAATGTGATCTTGGAGATCTATGCCCGTGATTTTGAAGTGGAGTTTAAGGCGGATGATTCGCCTTTAACGGAGGCGGATCGGGCGGCGCATGAAATTATTGTAGCGCAATTAGCATCGACGCCTTATCCGGTTCTATCGGAGGAGAGCAAGGCGATTCCTTTTGAGGTTCGTAAAGAGTGGGATCGTTTTTGGTTGGTGGATCCGATTGATGGGACAAAGGAATTTATCCGGAAGAATGGGGAGTTCACGGTGAACATTGCGTTGATCGAGCAGGGGCGGCCTATTCTGGGGGTGGTGCTGGTGCCGGTGACGTCGGTTTTCTATTTGGGGGATGATGTAGGTGCGTTTAAAGCGGAGCGTGGAATTCATTATACGTCGTTGGATGGGTTGTTGCAGTCGATCGATTCGGGATGTGAAGCTTTAGAGCGAATCTCAGTGTCGGGAACGGTGTCGGGTTTGTTGAAGATGGTGGCTTCAAAGTCGCATTGCAATGAGCAGACGCTGGCGTTTATTGCGCAGGCTGAGCGAGTTTATGGTGCATCTGAACGGGTCTCGAGTGGAAGTTCGATTAAGCTTTGTATGGTGGCTGAGGGGGTGGCAGATTTTTATCCTCGTGTGGCACCAACGTGTGAATGGGATACGGCGGCGGCGCAGGCGGTGGTGGATGCAGCGGGGGGTTCGGTGTTTATCTATAATTCGGAAGTGGATGCTCATCAGTATGTTACGTCAAATAAATCTTTAGATAAAGTCGCGTATAATAAGGCAGATGTCCTAAATCCTTACTTTATAGTAAGTGGATTGCATCAATATAATACGTAATTATTATAGACATTTAAACGATCTATCGCTAAACCAACCCTTTATACGATTAACGACAGGAAAAAAATGAGTTCATATAATTTATCGCATTTAAAGCAACTTGAGGCGGAGAGTATTCATATTATCCGGGAAGTGGCTGCTGAATTTGACAATCCGGTGATGCTTTATTCGATTGGAAAAGATTCATCGGTGATGTTGCATCTGGCGCACAAAGCATTTGCACCGGGTAAAATTCCGTTTCCGCTGATGCATGTGGATACGCAGTGGAAATTTCAGGAGATGTATAAATTCCGTACGTTAATGGGTAAGCACTACAATGTGGATATCAAGGTCTGGACGAATCCGGAGGGCCGTGATGTCGTGAATCCATTTTCTCATGGATCAGAAAAGCATACGCAGATTATGAAGACGGATGCGTTGAAACAGGCGTTGGATCATTACCGCTATGATGCAGCGTTTGGTGGAGCTCGCCGAGATGAGGAGAAGAGTCGGGCGAAGGAGCGAGTGTATAGTTTTCGTAATGAATTTCATCAGTGGGATCCAAAAAACCAGCGTCCGGAATTGTGGAATGTGTACAATGCAAAGATTAATAAGGGGGAGTCGATACGTGTGTTCCCGCTTTCTAATTGGACGGAGCTTGATATTTGGCTCTATCTGTTGCGAGAAGATATTCCGATTGTACCTCTCTATTATGCTGCTGAACGTCCGGTGGTAGAGCGAGATGGTGTTTTGATCATGGTGGATGATGATCGGATGCCTTTGAGAGAGGGCGAAGTGCCCATGCAGAAGAAGGTGCGTTTCCGTACGTTAGGTTGTTATCCACTTACGGGGGCGGTTGAGTCGAACGCCGAGACCGTGGAAGAGATTGTTCAGGAAATGTTACTCACGACGACATCGGAGCGTCAGGGGCGTGTGATTGATGGTGATAACTCATCAATGGAAGATAAGAAGAAGGATGGATACTTTTAATGTCGGATACAGCTTATAAGATTCAAGAAGAAGAGTTGATTCGCGGAGATATTGCAGGATATCTGAATCGGCATGAGACCAAAGATTTATTGCGCTTTTTAACCTGTGGATCGGTGGATGATGGAAAATCAACTCTGATTGGACGGTTGTTATATGACAGCCATATGATCTATGAAGATCAGTTGGAGAAAGTAACTAAAGATTCGAAGATCTATGGAACAACGGGGGATGATTTTGATCCGGCGCTTTTAACCGATGGGTTGAAAGCGGAACGTGAGCAGGGTATTACGATTGATGTTGCGTATCGTTATTTTTCGACGGATAAGCGGAAATTTATCATTGCAGATTGTCCGGGCCACGAGCAGTACACGCGGAATATGGCAACGGGGGCTTCAACATGTAACCTGGCGGTGATTTTGATTGATGCGCGGCATGGAGTGATCACGCAGACGCGGCGGCATAGTTTTATCTGTTCGTTGTTGGGCATTAAGCACGTGATCGTGGCCGTGAACAAGATGGATTTGGTGGATTGGTCGGAAGAGAAGTACGAAAGTATTAAGTCTGATTTCAATAATGCGGTGGCTCGATTGGATTTTGCGGATATTCATTTTATCCCGCTCTCTGCTCTGAAGGGAGATAACGTGGTGGATCGTAGTGATGCGATGCCTTGGTATGATGGACCTACGTTCTTGAATCAATTAGAGAACGTGAATATTTCTTCGGACCGCAATCTGATCGATATGCGTTTACCCGTTCAGTATGTGTTGCGTCCGAATCTTGATTTCCGCGGGTTTAGTGGAACGATGGCATCTGGCGTGGTTCGTGTGGGCGATGAAGTTGCTAGTTTGCCATCACGCCAGCAGTCGCGTATTAAAGCGATCTACGGTGCGGATGGAGAGCAGCAGGAAGCCTTTTCGCAACAAGCAGTGACGGTGACATTGGAAGACGAGATTGATGTATCGCGTGGCAACATGTTGGTTCCGGTGAATAATATTCCACATATTGGTAACGAATTTGAAGCCATGATTGTTTGGATGCATGAAGAGCCAGCACAGGCGGGAAAAAATTATTTAGTTAAGCATACCAGCAGTATGGTTCCGGGTGTTCTATCGCAGATTCGCTACAAGGTGGATGTGAATACCATGAAGCGGGATCAGAATGCAGATGCACTAGTGGCTGAAATGGGATTGAACGAAATTGCGCGATGCCATATCACGTTGCATCGTCCGATTGCTTTTGATTCATACAGTCGCAATCAAGATACCGGAGCTTTCATTATCGTTGATCGACTGACGAATGTGACGGTTGCGGCGGGAATGATACTGGATCGGATTGTATCGAAACCGAGTGCGGATAAAGCACCCGTAAGCCAGCACATTGTGAAGAGTGATAGTTTGGTGAGTCCCGAGATGCGTTCGCAATTACTCAAGCAGAAGGGATCAACGATTTGGCTTACGGGGTTGAGTGGATCGGGTAAATCAACGGTGGCGAAAGAGCTGGAGAGACAACTCATGGAGCAGGGACATCTCTGTTATATCCTTGATGGGGACAACGTGCGGCATGGGTTGAATCGTGACCTTGGTTTTTCGATGGAGGATCGCAAAGAGAATATTCGACGGATTGCTGAAGTAGCGGCTTTAATGAATGAGGCGGGCTTGATTGTGATTACTTCCTTTATTTCACCGTATCTTTCGGATCGATCGGATGCGCGGGATGTGATTGGGATGGAGCGTATGATCGAGGTGTTCGTTGATACGCCACTTGAGGTGTGTGAACAGCGCGATCCGAAGGGGCTTTATAAGAAAGCGCGTAGTGGTGAGATTACGCAGTTTACAGGTGTAAGTGATCCATATGAACCGCCTGTGAATCCAGAAATTACGATTTCTACTGAACAGGTTGAGCCTGTCGTAGCGGCGGAGCAAATCTGCTCGGCATTGAAAGAGCGGTCGATTATTAATTAATTCGATCGCTGACGAATTGAAGCAACGTGAAAAAAGTTTTAATTACAGGATCTAAAGGTCAATTGGGTCATGATTGTGCTCGTCTGCTGGAAGTTGCTTATTCGCTGGTTCTGACCGATATTGATCAAGTTGACCTCTCTGTTGAATCCGATGCTCATCGGTTTCTCTCTGAATGCGATCCGGCTATTATTATTAATTGTGCGGCCTTCACAGCGGTGGATGCGTGCGAAACGGAGCCTGATTGTTGGAAGGCGAATCATGATCTTCCGGCGCACCTTGCTTCTTGGGCTGTAGAGCGTGATCGAATGTTGATTCATATTTCAACAGACTATGTTTTTGATGGGATGAAGCCTCTATTTATGAGCTCTAAGGAGATCGATTTACCTCATCCTATTTCAGAATATGGGCGTTCGAAGTTGGCGGGAGAGCAGGCGATCATTGATTCGGGTGTGCATTATGCTATTTTGCGAACAGCTTGGTTATATGGGATCAAAGGAACTAATTTTCTAAAGACGATGTTACGTTTAACGATTCAGCAACCAGAAAAAACATTGCGAGTTGTTGATGATCAATATGGTTCGCCCACGTGGAGCCGGACATTGGCTGAACAGATTCAAGTGGTTATGGAAAACGAAGCAAAAGGACTTTTTCATGCTTCTTCAGAACAGTATACGTCTTGGTATGAATTTGCCGTCGCTTTTATGGATGAGATGCAAATATCGCATCGTATAGAACCTTGCTCCTCAGTCGAATATCCAACTCCAACGGAACGGCCGAAAAATTCCATCTTGGAAAATGAAAAATTAAAAGAGATAGATATGAATGTGTTTCGGGATTGGAAATATGATTTGGGAATCTTTGTAAAAGAGAATCGTGAACAGTTGATGCAAGAGGTGAAATCTTGAAATCTTATACAAGAATAATGGTAACGGGTGGAGCTGGTTTTATTGGATCAGCGGTTTGTCGTTATTTGGTTCGAGATTGTGGGGTCGCTGTTTGTAATTTGGATAAGCTGACCTATGCGGGTGTTCCGGCTTCTCTGAAGGACATTGAGGATCATCATCTCTACACATTTGAACAGGTGGATGTATGCGATAAAGAAAAAATTGATGAGGTATTTGCCTCTTTTCAGCCGGATGCAGTGATGCACTTAGCGGCAGAGTCGCATGTAGATCGTTCCATTGATGGACCGGCGGCTTTCTTGCAAACCAATATTTTAGGTACCTATACGATGTTGGATGTGGCTAAAAAATATTGGTTGAATTTGAGTGAGGAAAAAAAAGAGACATTCAGATTTCATCATATTTCGACCGATGAAGTATATGGTTCGCTAGGAGCTGAAGGATTGTTTGAAGAAACGACCTCGTATGATCCGCGCTCGCCTTATTCTGCGAGTAAAGCATCGAGTGATCACTTGGTGAAGGCTTGGTATCATACGTATGGGCTTCCGGTTGTATTGACCAATTGCTCGAACAATTACGGACCGTATCATTTTCCAGAAAAATTAATTCCCTTGGTGATCTTGAACGCGCTGGATGAGCAACCGCTTCCGATTTATGGTAAAGGCGACCAGATTCGTGATTGGCTTTATGTGGATGACCATGCGAAGGCGCTGGTTACAGTTGTTGAAAAAGGAAGGTTGGGCGAAACCTATAACGTGGGTGGAAGGAATGAGCGAACCAATCTGGGTGTGGTTGAAACCATCTGTGACGCCTTGGATCAATTATGTCCACGAAAGGATGGAACCTATCGAGAACTGATCACGTTTGTGGATGATCGGCCGGGGCATGACATGCGATATGCGATTGATGCAAGTAAACTTGAAAATGAGCTGGGTTGGCAGGCAGAAGAAAATTTTGACTCAGGTATTCTAAAAACCATTGAGTGGTATTTGAATAATGATTGGTGGTGGAGACCGATTCGTGAAGAAAAATATGCGGGTCAACGACTCGGAAAAGGGGAGGCAGATTCATGAAAGGAATTATTCTTGCAGGTGGGTCAGGTACGAGACTTCATCCACTGACTAAAACGGTGAGTAAGCAGATGTTGCCTGTCTATGATAAGCCCATGATTTATTACCCGCTTTCTACGCTCATGTTATCAGGGATTCGAGAAGTACTCATTATTAGTACGCCTCATGATTTGCCCTTGTTCAAGTCATTGCTAGGTGATGGAAGCCAGTTGGGCATGTCCTTTTCATATATCGAGCAACCGAGTCCGGATGGATTGGCTCAGGCGTTTATTCTGGGAGATGCTTTTATTGGCTCTGATTCGGTTGCGATGGTTTTGGGAGACAATATTTTTTATGGACATGGATTTGATGCAATGTTGGAACGAGCGATAGACCGTGAACATGGAGCCACTATTTTTGCTTATCAAGTGGTGGATCCTGAACGATATGGAATCGTTGAGTTTGATGCACATGGCGTTGCTCTTTCACTGGAAGAAAAACCCTTGAATCCAAAATCAGATTATGCCATTCCGGGTCTCTATTTTTATGATAATGATGTGATCGATATGGCAAAGCATTTGCAACCATCTCCACGTGGAGAATTAGAAATTACGGACTTAAATCGTCTCTATTTAGAACGAGGTGATCTGTTCGTTGAAAATTTAGGACGTGGTTTTGCTTGGCTGGATACGGGTACACATGAATCATTACATCAAGCTTCCAGTTATGTGGAAACCATTGAAAAAAGACAGGGGCTGAAAATCTCGTGTATTGAAGAGATTGCGTATCAAAAAGGGTTTATAGATGGGGATCAATTAGTGGCACTTGGTGAAGCTATGAAAAAAAATCCCTACGGGCAATATCTTCTTCAACAAGTGAAAAATAGAACCTAATACGAGTCGTTAAACGATGGAAGTAATCGAATTATCACTAAAAGATGCAAAGCTAATTAAACCGCGCCGTTTTAAGGATGATCGCGGTTTCTTTCAGCAGAGTTATCATTTTAAAACGTATGCAGCCGAAGGCATTGAAACATCCTTTATTCAGGATAATTGGTCGCGTTCCAGTAGAGGAGTATTACGAGGTCTTCATTATCAAATTCAGAAACCACAGGCCAAATTAGTCTCGGTCACGCGAGGTGAGGTTTATGATGTTCTCATCGATATGAGAGAAAATTCTCCCTCTTTTGGGCAGTGGAAAGGGGTTCATTTGAGCGAAGAAAATGGGCATCAACTTTTTGTACCTCGCGGATTTGCTCATGGGTTCTGCGTTTTGAGCGAGACGGTTGACTTTGTGTATAAATGTGATGCTTTCTATGATGCGAATGATGAGGCGGGGATTCGATGGAACGATCAAACGATCTCTATTCAGTGGCCTGCTGAAATGAAATTTTTAGTTTCAGAAAAAGATCAAGCACTTCCACTTTTTAACGATGCCATTAAATTTACATAATTTCTTGTAAAGAAAATCCAAGATAACTGGTATAATCTCC
>CAJYAJ010000037.1 GCA_913065005.1 uncultured Verrucomicrobiota bacterium
CAGATGGTTCGTATCTCCAGGCTCGTTTGTATGTGCGCGCTATGAGGTGCTCTCTGGTGACACTCACCTTTTTGCCAGTGCGGTTACGGATTTTGCCCCCGCATGCACAGCGACCTTATCCGCCCTATTTTCCGCCCATTATCTCTCATGTATCTGGCATGCTAACACCTCGAGAAGTTCTCTGCACGGATATGCCTTGGGCAACGGCGTGGTATGGAGATCGAATCTCGATTCTATTACCGAAAGATATCGACCAGTATTATGATATCAATGATTACAAACAGTATATCAGTGGTATTTATTTCACACCGCTCACTAAAAATAAACCGTTTGTGAGTGAGTTGCTGGATGGACCGGAAAAAAGCTGGTTGCCCATTTTAAGTGGGCGGTTACCACCTGACTTTCCATTAAAAGCGGCGATTGCTTTAAATCGTCAGGATCAGCTTTTCGTGAGCGATCGAGATCGTTGGTCGGATAGATCAGAAAAAACTAAAACGGCTGCTCAAGTCAATCCGTAGGGGGTAGCGATGCGCATCGTATTTATGGGTTCGGCGGCACTCGCGGTGCCTTCATTGCAGCTGTTGGTGCAACGGGCAGAGCATGAAGTGGTTGGGGTTATTACGCAACCAGATCGTCCGGCAGGGCGAAAACGTTTATTAACGCCTTGCCCTGTTAAAGCGGTTGCATCGTCGATGAACCTGACGATCTGCACCCCGGAAAAAATCTCGTGCGATGAGATGGTAGAGCAAATACAAGATTGGCAGCCTGATCTGATGGTGGTGGTGGCGTATGGTCAATATATACCGAAGCGTATTTTATCTGTAGCTCCGCATGAAGCGATCAATGTTCATCCATCCCTGTTACCTACCTATCGGGGGGCTGCTCCAATTCAATGGGCGCTGATCAATGGAGATGCTCAAACAGGGGTATCGATTATAACGGTTGCTGAAAAAATGGATGCAGGTGAAATTTTAAAGCAAGAAACATTGGATATCGATGAAGCAGATACGGCCGCTACATTGCATGATCGATGTGCAGATTTGGGCGCGAGGCTGTTGTTGGAAACGATTGATGATATGGCAAGCGGATCCATAGCGTCTTATGCGCAGGATGAATCAAAAGTCGTTGAAGTGAGGAAGTTGAATAAAGCCGATGGGATCATTGATTGGAATCAATCGGCGAAGATGATTCATAATCGAATACGCGCTTTTGATCCGTGGCCGGGGAGTCGCTGCACATTGCCTTCGGGAGAAGTCTTATCGGTATGGAAGGCAGTTTGTGTCGATGGAGAGGGTATGCCTGGTGAAGTGCTAGATGATGCGTTAACGATCGCTGCAGCAGAGGGAGCTTTGCGCTTATTGGAAGTTCAATTAGCAGGCGGAAAACGAATGCAAGCCGATGTTTTTTTGCGTGGAAAACCGCTGCAAAAAGGGGCGATGTTTGTATAAAAAAATCCGCCCTGTCAAGCGACAGAGCGGCAAACAAGTAGGCTGGCTATAGGAGCCAGCACTTCAATGAAAATTATTTTTTCTTATGACGATCTGAACGCCGACGCTTGCGCCGTTTGTGGTTCGACATTTTCTTTTTACGCCATTTTTTGATGGTACCCATGATTTCTCCGCTGTTTGAAAGGGTTTGTATAGTACTTAGGCAACGACTTTGTTCAAGCCAATTTCGATAATTCCTTCGGCTCCGGCTTCTTTAAGAGAGGGGATAATTTCCCGTACAGTGGATTCATTGACGACAGTTTCAACGGCAAACCAGCCTTCGTCGGTGAGGGGATTGACGGTGGGGGCGTGCAGGGCGGGTAATAATTCGCGTACGGCATCCAGACATTCGGCAGCGACGTTGAGCTTGAGTAAGACCCGGCTCTCGGCGTCGTAGGCCGCTTGTAGGAGGAGGGTGAGGCTTTGTAGTTTTTTCTTTTTCCAGGGATCGTTCCACGCTTCTTTGGAGCAGAAGAATTTAGTGTAGGATTCCATGATGGTATCGACGATGCGTAGATTGTTGGCACGCAAGGAGCTTCCGGTTTCGGTGACGTCTACGATGGCGTCTACAAACTCGGGTACTTTCACTTCGGTTGCTCCCCATGAGAACTCGACTTCTGCTTGAACATTATTTCGTTCGAGCCAACGCTCAACAATGCCAACGCCTTCGGTGGCAATGCGTTTTCCTTGGAGGTCTTTGACGGATTGAATACTCGAATCGTTGGGTACGGCGAGTACCCAGCGTACGGGACGTTTGGTCTGTTTCGAGTAGACGAGGCTGCAGAGGTCGACGATATCAGATCCATTGGCTTCGATCCAGTCGAGTCCGGCAACGCCGGCATCAAGCATGCCTTGTTCAACATAGCGACTCATCTCTTGCGGACGGAGTAAACGCATTTCTAAATCTTCATCGTCAACGGATGGGAAATAGGAGCGGCTGCCACCGGTGATGTTGAAGCCTGCTTTTTTAAAAAGGGTATAGGTTGCTTCTTGTAAGCTTCCTTTTGGGAGTCCAATGATTAATTTTTCCATAATACGTACCTTTTAGGGGTTAGTAAGGCGTTGGAATATAGGTGAAACTTGGGATGCGTCCAACTCTGGAATCGAAAATTTTATGCAGTTTTTCGATAAGCGATCAGGCCAAAAATAAGGACGGCTGTCCAAGCAAGAGTGCGAATCCAGTTGGTTTGAATAAGTCGATCGGTTACGGCGGCATCATAGCCCTGTTGTTGAAGGAGGGTGTGGCAGGGGACGGAGTAGAGAAAGGTGACGGCCCAGGCGATGAACATGGCCACGACGGAAGCGTAGGCCCATCCTGATGGGCGTTGTAAACATTGGAGGCCGATGAGAATGGCTTGACCTATCATCAGGGGCATGACGAAGAGGGAGATGATGCCCATGTAGTTTTGGTGCCAGTCGGAGAAGTGGGTGCGGTCGATGTGATGGTAGGCGGGGTAGATAACGCATTGAACGAGCCAGATGAGTATGGCCATGGCACAGTCAATGAGGAGGCGGGCTAGGGAGGTGAATTCAGTCATATAGAAGTCCGTATTTTTCACATTCAAGGAGGGCAAAGCGGTCGGTGCATCCTGCCACATAGTCACAAACTGAGCGGTGCAATCCTTCGGTTTTGATCTGTTGTTGGGCTTTGCTTCCGAGATGATGAGGGTTTTCAATATAATATAGAAAGAGGCGTCGCATCCATTCCACGCGTTGGCTCGTGGTTTCTTTCACGGTGGAGTGATAGTAGAGGTTGGTGAACATGAACTTGGTGAATTCATCAAGCATCACTTTCATTTCGTCGCTAAAGCAGATGATGCGCTCGGGGGCTTCCATGACGGCACGAACGGAGGTGGGTTGATATTGATCGAGCCGGATTCGAGCTTGTTCGATGACATCGGCGACTTGCAATTCGATCATCGTGCGTATGGTGGCACGGTTTTTTTGTTCTTCGTTTGCATTGGGATAGAGCTGATGAATTTTTTTGGCTGCATGGTTCCAGAAGCGGGTGGATTGAAGTTTCTCGAGTGTCATGATGCCTGCTTCAAGGCCGTCGTCTACGTCGTGTGCTTGGTAGGTCATATCGTCGGCAATATCTGCAATTTGAGCTTCGAGTGATTGGAAGGGTCCGATGGGATGTCCGTCTAAGGTGGCATTTGGTTTGTGTGCTTCATGTTTGAGTAGTCCGGCGCGAACTTCCCAGCTGAGATTGAGTCCGGTGAAGGTGGGATAAGGGGATTCCAATGTTTCGATACAGCGAAGGCTTTGTAGATTATGATCAAAGCCTCCATGTGCTTCCATGAGTGTATTAAGGATGTGTTCGCCTTCATGCCCAAAGGGGCTATGACCTAAATCATGAGCCAAGCAGATACATTCGGTTAAATCTTCGTTGGCGCTTAAGGTGCGGGCAAGCGTTCGTCCGACGGCGGTCATTTCCATGGTATGTGTGAGGCGGGTACGGTAGTGGTCGGCAATTCCGTTCACAAATACTTGGGTTTTATATTCAAGTCGGCGGAAGCAACGGCTGTGGAAAATACGATCTCGGTCGCGTGCAAAGCAGGAGCGGGTGGCATGGGGCGTCTCGGAATGGAGGCGACCGAGGGTGTGTGCGCTCTTGCTGGCATACGGGTTGAGTTGCCGTTCTTCGGCATCTTCCCAATCTTTTCGCGTGAATCTCATAGACGTGGGACTATAAATGATGTGTCGTGATTGGCAAAGGGAGAAGCGTAGATGTTTGAAAAAACAGTATCAAAAGAGACGGTATATCGAGGGCGCATTTTTGAGATTGATGTGCATCAGGTGGAGTTGGCGGACGGACGGGCTTCTGTGCGGGAGGTGGTGGTGCATGGACCTGCGGTAGCAATTGTTGCTCGTCGGAGAGATGGGCGCTTTCTGTTTATTCGGCAGTATCGCAAATCACATGATAAAATTTGTTTAGAGGCGGTTGCAGGAAATTGCGACCCGGGAGAAGCAGCCCTTATTTCGGCGAAACGTGAATTACGGGAAGAGACCGGATATGAGGCACAATCCATTCACTCCCTTGGCACGATTCTTCCGAGTGTGGGTTACTGCTCGGAAACGATCGAAATTTTCTTTGCAGAGGTGGAAGATCAGCCGGGCGATACTGATTTTGATGTGGATGAACATATCGAGACGTTGGTGATGAGCGAGTCGGAGATGGATGAGCGTATCTGCACGGGGGAAGTCGATGATGGAAAAACGTTAGCGGCTTGGATGCTTTATAAATTAAAAGGAGGCTAAACCGCTATATTGAGGCGGGGTAGATAGAGTCGTTGCCGACCGTTTTCTCCGTTGAGTAGGTGAAGTTTTCGCCAAGGCAGTTGGGTTCGGCTGTTTTCGTTTCGTTGCTGAAGGGTAAGAGCAGTGGCAGCGGCTATTTTGTGTTTTCCAAAGCGAGCATTGATTTCGTCGATCGTGGTGGAGAGGGCTTCATAGCGTTCGATTTGAATTTGGTTGTCAAACAGACCTAATTGTCGTGTATCGGCCGATTCCAAGCGAGTAAGCCAAACTTGTGTGGCGCGATATTCTCGGTTCGGTTCTATTAGTTGATCAAAGAGGCGTCGGATAATCGGTAGGATTTCCTGCGTGGAATCGGTTGCCCGATTGAGCCGGACACCGAGTCCGCGCTGACGATAGTCACTATACCGTAGCGAAATATAGACTTCGGCGGTTCGATGCTGATGTCGGCGCATTTTAATGAAGGCTGATTCAACGTTGCGAACGAGTTTGGCATAAACAAACTGAGGATCACGTGAAGGAGCAGAGAAGGTTTTTCCTTTGCCGATCGATTGATACGCTCGTGTGGGTTCGGGGTTCACTGGCAAAAGGCTTTTCCCGCGTAGTTCGTGCCAGATTTCGCGACCGGGTTTGTGGAGAAGTTTATCGACCCATTTTTCGGGGCGTTGCACAAAATCATAAGCGGTATGAACGCCATATTTTTGGAGCATCTGAACGCTATTCGGTCCTAACCCCCAAACTTCTTTGGTGGGGATGCGTTGAAGAAAGAGGTGAATATGACGACCGCGTACGGCGGTGAATCCGTTCGGCTTGCGGTAATCGGAAGCTATTTTGCAAAGTCCCTTAGAGAGGCTGAGCCCAACGGAGACGGTGAGATCAAGTTCATCTTGGATCGCCTTTTGCATGGAGCGGACGATTTGCTCGTAGGACATGCGGTGAACGCGCCGGAGTCCCGTGAGATCGGCAAAGCCTTCATCGATGGAATATTCCTCTACGGTGGGCGTATAGCGGCGCATGATCTCAAACATGCGTTTGGAGTAGAGGCTATAGCTTTCGTAGTCGCTGGGCAGAACAATGAGGTGGGGGCATGCTTTTCGAGCATCCCATAAGCTGACACCGCGTTTGATGCCCAGTGCTTTGGCTTCATAGCTTGCGCAGGCGATGATGCCACGCTCTTGTCCGCTTACAACGGGTTTGCCTTTCAGAGAAGGGTTCATCGATTGTTCAACCGAGGTGAAAAAAGCATCTCCATCGATATGGACTATGGCACGGGGGAAAGAGCCGTTAATAAATAGCATGTCGTTTCCCATGATCTCCTCTTTTGGTTGGGGAGATACACCATAATAAACGTTCAGTTTCCTGTACAGTTTTAAACGCTAAAAAAAGCGCTGTCTGGTGGGACAGCGCTTTTTGGGTATGTAGAGGAGTTGTTTTCTACATATTTTCGATCATGGTTTGGCCGAATTCGCTGCATTTGAGCAGCGTGGCGTCTTCCATGAGGCGTTCGAAGTCGTAGGTGACTCGTTTTTGTCCGATGGCGCCGTTCATACCTTTGATGACGAGGTCGGCGGCTTCGGCCCAGCCGAGGTAGCGGAGCATCATCTCTCCGGAGAGAATGAGTGAACCTGGATTGACTTGGTCTTTACCGGCATATTTGGGAGCCGTCCCGTGGGTGGCTTCGAAGATGGCAATGCCGCTGAGATAGTTGATGTTGGCGCCGGGGGCGATGCCGATACCGCCGACACAGGCAGCAAGGGCGTCGGAGATGTAGTCGCCGTTGAGGTTGAGTGTGGCGATGACGTCATATTCAGCAGGGCGTGTGAGAATTTGTTGCAGCATGGCGTCGGCGATGACGTCTTTGATGATGATATCTTTGCCGGTGGTGGGGTGCTTGATGACGTGCCAAGGTCCGCCGTCGAGCGGGGTGGCACCAAAGTCTTGCACAGCTATTTCATAGCCCCAGTCACGAAAGGCACCTTCGGTGAATTTCATGATGTTGCCTTTATGGACGAGGGTAACGGAGTCGCGATGGTTATCGATCGCATATTGAATGGAGGCTTTCACTAAGCGGTGGGTGCCTTCTTGAGATACGGGTTTGATGCCGATTCCGGAGGTGTCGGGAAATCGAATTTTGGTGACACCCATTTTGCCTTGAAGGAAGTCGATGACTTCTTTGACTTCGTCTGTACCTTCTTGGTATTCGACTCCGGCATAGATGTCTTCTGAGTTTTCACGAAAGATCACCATATCAGTTAGATCGGGACGTTTAACGGGGGAGGGAACGCCTTCGAACCAGCGAACGGGACGTTGGCAGACGTAGAGGTCAAGTAGTTGCCGAAGGGCTACGTTGAGGCTGCGAATTCCACCGCCAACTGGGGTGGTTAGGGGACCTTTGATTGCGACCATATATTCTTTTACGGCGTCGAGAGTTTCATCGGGTAGCCAGGTATTATCGCCATAGGTATGTACGGCTTTTTCACCGGCGTAAATTTCCATCCATTCAATTTTTTTTGATCCGCCATAGGCTTTTTCTACGGCAGCATCGAGGACGTCTTTCATGGCGGGCGAGATGTCAATGCCGATGCCATCGCCTTCGATGTAGGGGATGATGGGGTTATTAGGTACGATGAGTCCGTCGGATCCCATCGTAATTTTTTCGCCAGATGTTGGAAGGGTAATTTTATCGTATGACATGGAATGGGTCCTCTTTTGTTAGTCTTTCAGTTGTGCGTTGTGTGTTTTTTCAAAGATTTTTATCTGTTCAATTTGCGTTAAGCTCTCGGCAATATCATCCATACCGAGCAAAAGTTTTTCTTTGATCGCTGGATCGACCTCAAATGGAAATGAGATGGATTCGAAGGAGAGGGTTTGCTCTTCGAGATTGACGGTGGCTTGTAGGGGTTGATCAGCAGAGGCCATTTCGAAGATGTGATCTACTTCATTATTTTTTAGTTCGATCGTGAGAATGCCATTTTTCGAGCAGTTGTTACCGAAGATATCGGCGAAGGCAGGAATTTCTCCTTCGCGTGGTGCAACGACGACTTTAAAACCTTGTTGCGCGACCGCCCATACGGCGTGTTCTCGACTGGAACCACAACCGAAGTTGTTGCGTCCGACGAGGATGGAGGCACTGACGGTTTTGGCATGGTTCAAGATGAAGTCGGTATTATCGGAACCATCTTCATTATAGCGCCAGTCCGAAAAGAGAGCGGGTCCAAATCCCGTGCGTTTAATGGATTTGAGATGTTCTTTGGGGATGAGGGCATCGGTATCAATATTGGCACGATCGACGGCACAGATGGTTCCGGTGAATGTTTTAAATTTTTCCATTAGGCTAACTCCCTGACATCTACAAAATGACCATTAACGGCGGCGGCGGCGGCCATGGCAGGGCTCACCAAATGGGTTCGTCCTCCGCGCCCTTGACGTCCTTCAAAGTTTCGGTTCGAGGTGGAGGCACAACGCTCTTTCTCTTTTAACTTATCTGGATTCATTGCCAAGCACATAGAGCAGCCGGCAAAGCGCCATTGAGCACCTGCGGCTTCAAAAATTTGATTGAGGCCTTCTTTTTCGGCTTCTTTACGTACTTTTTCGGAGCCGGGAACGACGAGGACTCGCACGCCATCAGCAACGTGTTTGCCTTCCATGATGCGGGCGGCTTCTCGCAAATCTTCAATTCGACCATTGGTGCAGCTGCCAATAAATACAGCATCGATGCTAATATCGGTCATGCGGGTGCCGGATTCGAGCCCCATGTAATCGAGGGCCGCTTGGATGTCGTCGGCATTATAAACAGTTGATCCATCCAGCTCTGGAACGGTTCCATTGATGCCCACGACCATCCCGGGGCTGGTTCCCCAGCTCACGATCGGTTCCATCTCTTCGACGTTAATGGTGATGGATTTATCAAAAATCGCATCTGCATCGGAATAAAGGGTTTTCCAGTAGGCGATGGCTGCTTGGAGTTCTTCGCCTTTGGGGGCAAAGGGTCGGTCTTCAGCGGTGATATAGTCGAAGGTGGTTTGGTCGGGGGCGATGAGTCCACAGCGCGCGCCCCCTTCAATTGCCATATTACAAATGGTGAGGCGTCCTTCCATCGAGAGCTGTTCAATAGCGCTACCACAAAACTCAAACGCACATCCGGTTCCTCCGGCGGCGCCAATGCGCCCGATGAGTTCAAGAACCAGGTCTTTAGCGGTGATGCCGGTGGGTAGATTGCCGGTAAATTCGACCCGATATTGCATTGGTTTTTTTTGCCGCAAGGTCTGTGTGGCGAGTACGTGTTCCACCTCTGAGGTGCCGATGCCAAAGGCAATCGAGCCAAATCCTCCGTGAGTGGCTGTGTGGGAATCGCCGCAAACAATGGTGGTTCCGGGAAGGGTGATTCCTTGCTCGGGACCGATGATGTGTACGACGCCTTGTTTCTCGGAATTCATGCCATAGAAGCGAATGTCGTGTTCGGCGCAGTTGCTTTCCAGTGCATTGACTTGGGTGCGCGCTACGGGATCGGTTATCTCGGTTCGGCTGTCGGTGGGTACATTATGATCGGTGGTTGCAAAGGTGAGTTCGGGATGGCGTACGGGGCGGTTATTCAGCTTCAATCCTTCGAATGCCTGCGGACTGGTTACTTCATGAATGAGGTGCCGATCAATGTATAGCAACACTTCACCACCGGGCAGTTCGGTGACAACGTGCTGATCCCAAATTTTTTCAAAGAGTGTTTTTCCCATATCATTTCCATTTTTTTGTGAACGCAGCATTATAAGTAGGTGAATTTAGGCATCAAGTTTTTTGGGAAACAGTTTGATCTAAACGAAAAATAATAATATGAATCATAATATCTTTATAAAAGATAAAAAAGATGAATATAAACCAATTAAAAAGTCTGAAGTGGGTACTTTTTTTTGCCGTTCCCTTCACGATGGCATGTAATAATTTCATCGAGTCAAATACGAGTGCAAAGCTGCGTAAGATGGGTCACAATGAAATTGTTCGAAAAGTTTCTCATAATGAAACACTTCTTCCAGAGGAACAGGTGATTTATCAAGCCGTTTATAAGGAGGAGCTATTCGACTGGTTTAATTCGAGAGCCACTTTTTATGAAGATCATCAACATGTCGTAAATAATCGGTTTTTAATGATGAGCCATATGAGTGATTTAGAGGGTTCACAACTCAGTTTATCGGTGAACGAATTAACACGAACAGAACCGTATTTATTTAAGTATATTGTTCAATCTGCTGTGGCTGGTTTTGATAAAATCTATATCAATGGGATTGAGTTAAGTGAGAACACTCGATTGCTCCTATCGCTAAGAAAGGGAAAACTTTTAAGCCGATCATTTCTAGACGTTAAAACCTATCTAAAATCATATCTTCCGAAAAGTGAAGTGGGTCTTATTCTTCGGGAAAACATTGGCACGCTCTTGGAAGAGCAAACAGTGGAGGCCTCCGCATTACTGGGTGTTGCGAATGAGATGAAGGATGGGGAAAATATAATGGTTTATTTTCATCGATTGAATAAAGGCGCAGCAAAATATCCACAAACCCCTGTCAAATATCCTGTAATTTTACATTATAATCAGGGTTCCTTTTATGTGATTTCATCGGTCGGTTATGGTGATGTGAATCTATCTTCTTTTACAAGAACGGCGTTGGAGCCGTTGAATCCAATTATGGGAAAAGAATTTCTGGTAAAAAAATTGACCAATACATACGTAGATTTGGTGGAGAGTTATCAGGGTAAATTGAAAAAATACACCGAAGAATTAGAGACCCTTATGGTGGGATCACTTGCCTATCAAGAGGTTGAATATCGAATTCAATCTTTAAACAGTAGTTTGCAGGAATATGCCATCGCGGACACAGAAGCGGCATTTAAGATGATTTGCGTTTTTCATATGTCACTAGAGCAGAAACAGATTAAATAGAATAGGGAAAAGGGAATGATGATGAGTCTAAAAAAAATGATCGGATGGGTGTTGATTGGTTTTGTTGTTTTCACAGTAGAAGCGGATGTTT
>CAJYAJ010000038.1 GCA_913065005.1 uncultured Verrucomicrobiota bacterium
AGCGTTGGTTGGGGATTCGTCCGACCGTGCGGGGTGTTGCAATGAACCCGGTGGATCACCCAATGGGTGGTGGTGAAGGACGTACTTCGGGTGGAGGTCATCCGAAGTCGCCATGGGGCTTGCTTTCGAAAGGGAAGCGGACGCGGAATAAACATAAACAAACCAATCAGTATATTGTTGAGCGGAGGAAGAAGTAGTTATGGCTCGTTCATTAAGAAAAGGACCGTACGTTGATCTTAAGTTGGTGAAGAAGGTGCGTAAGTTGGAAGAGACTGGCAAACATACACCGATCAAAACGTGGGCGCGTAGTTCGATGATTGTTCCCGAATTTGTGGGTTTCACGTTTAATGTTCACAACGGTAAGGTGTTTGTGCCGGTGTTTGTAACGGAGAATATGGTGGGACATAAGCTGGGTGAGTTTTCGCCGACGCGTGCGTTTAAAACGCATGGTATGGCGACGGAGAAATAAGGGGTAGATGATGGAAATTACAGCTACAACTAAATATGTGAGAATGTCTCCAACGAAGGCGCGTGATCTGGCTAATGAGATCAAGGGGCTTTCGGTTTCGGATGCGTTGTTCATTACGGAGTTTAATGCGCGTAAAGCGGCGTTGCAGATTGGAAAGACGTTGAAGTCTGCGATTGCGAATGCGGAGCACAACGAGGGGCTTTCGGTCGATCAATTGGTGGTGAAGAATGCGATTGTGGATGGGGGACCGATGATGAAGCGGTTTCGTCCGCGGGCGCGTGGATCCGCGAGTCCGATTCAGAAGAAGACGAGTCATATTACCATTGTTTTGAGTGATCAGGCGTAAGGAAGGAAACGTTTTATGGGACAAAAAGTAAATCCAATTGGAATGCGGCTGGCACTGACTCGTGACTGGCGTTCACGCTGGTATGCGAGCAAGCAAGAGTTTGGCGGTCTGTTGAAGGAGGATGTAGAGCTTCGGAAGCGGGTGGCGAGCAAGCTGGAAGATGCGGCGGTGTCGGATATTTATATTGAGCGATATGCGAATCGAATTCGGGTGACGATCAAGACGGCTCGTCCGGGCTTGGTGATTGGCCGGAAGGGTGAGGATATCGATGCATTGCGTGCTGAGCTTTCGAAAATCACGAAGAAAGAGGTTTTCGTGGAGATTGCGGAAGTGAAGAAGCCGGATTTGGATGCGACATTGGTGGCGCGGAATGTGGCGATGCAACTGGAACGACGGGTTTCTCATCGTCGTGCGATGAAGCGGGCGCAGCAGTTGGCGATGGATAATGGTGCGCTTGGCTTCAAGATTACAGCGGGTGGCCGTTTGAACGGGGCTGAAATTGCGCGTAGCGAGAGCTATAAAGAGGGCAAGATTCCGTTGCATACGTTACGGGCAAATATTGATTATGGAACCGCAGAAGCGAACACGGTTGCTGGAATTATCGGCATTAAAGTGTGGATCTGCAATGAAACCGAAAAGAACGGTTAAGGGAGAAAAACGATGCCTTTGATGCCGAAAAGAGTGAAGTACCGGAAAGTACAGCGGGGGTCCCGTCGGGGTTTGGCGCAATCTGGAAACAAGCTGGCCTATGGGGAGTTTGGTTTACAGGCGCTGGAGCGTGGTTGGATTACGGGTGTACAGATTGAGGCGTGCCGTGTGGCGGCGAACCGCAAGATGAAGCGGAAGGGAAAGCAGTACATTCGTATCTTTCCTTCGAAGCCGATTACGAAGAAGCCCTTGGAAGTGCGTATGGGTAAGGGTAAAGGCGGCGTGGACCAGTGGGTTGCGGTGGTGAAACCGGGAACCATGTTGTTTGAGTTGGATGGGGTGCCGGAGTCATTAGCCAAAGAGTGTTTGCGCTTAGCGGCGACGAAGTTGCCGATTCGCACTAAGTTTGTGCAGCGTCATGCGCATGATTAAGGAGTGATGATCATGAAGGTTAAAGAGTTGAAAGAGATGACGGTTGCCGAGCTGGATGTCCAGCTTCAGGAGATCCGTGAAGAGCAGTTTAAGTTAAAGTTGCAACAGGTTTCTGGGCAGTTGGAGCATCCTCATCGTATCCAAGAGATGCGCCGGATGGTCGCGCGGATTAAAACATTGCAGCAGCAGAAGAAGGCGGAGGGCTAGGATGTCGGAAGAGAATAGACATTTGCGGAAAACGCGTGAAGGTCGTGTGTGCAGTGCACGGGCGGACAAAACGATTGTTATTTTGGTTGAGCGGCGGGTGCGCCATCCGCTCTATGGAAAAGAGATTCGGATTTCGAAAAAGATTCATGCCCATGACGAGCAGAATCAGGCCAAGGTGGGCGATGTGGTTCGGGTGATGGAGACCCGTCCGTTGAGCAAGCTCAAACGGTGGCGTTTGGTTGAAATTCTCTCAGTAGCAGCGAGGTAGAGAAGAATGATTCAAGAACAGACTCGATTGAAGGTGGCTGATAATTCGGGAGCACGAAATGTGATGTGCATCCGGGTGTTGGGCACGAAGGCGAAGGTGGCTCGTGTGGGTGACGTGATCCGTGTTTCGGTGAAGGAAGCTCAGCCAAATGGAATGGTGAAGAAGGGCGATGTGTTGAAGGCGGTTGTGGTTCGTACGAAGAGTACGATTCGCCGTGCGGATGGCTCATGCTTGCGCTTTGATGGAAACGCAGCGGTGATTGTGGATGATAATAATAATCCACGGGGCACGCGTATTTTTGGTCCGGTGGCTCGTGAGTTACGTGAGAATGACTTTATGAAGGTGGTCTCGTTGGCCCCTGAGGTATTGTAGGAGAGGAACCGATGGCGAAAGCAAAGATCAAACGGGGTGAGACAGTTGAAGTGATTGCTGGAGATGACAAAGGCAAGAGCGGCAAGGTCTTAATGGTGAATATCGAGCAGGGTCGTGTGCTGGTCGAGGGTGTAAATTTTGTGAAGAAACACATGCAAAAAAGTGAGGACAATCCGCAGGGCGGTGTGGTCGAGCGTGAGGCGCCTTTGGCGATCTCGAACGTGAAGCCTGCTTAGTGCTGTGGATTGAGTGGAGGACGGGTCATGACCCCAAGATTGAAAACAACATATAAAGAGAGTGTGATTCCGAAGCTGATGGAGAGTCGGAATTACAAGAATCGGATGCAGGTTCCCGGTCTGAAAAAGATTGTATTGAATCTGTGTGTTTCGGTGAATAATGATCGCGATACGCTGACGGCGTTGGCGGATGACTTGGGTAAGATTACAGGTCAGAAGGCGGTGATTACGAAAGCGAAGAAGAGTGTATCGAATTTTAAACTTCGTGAAGGGATGTCGATTGGTGCTCGGGTTACCTTGCGTAGCGATCGGATGTACGAGTTTATGGATCGCTTGGTGAATGTGGCGTTGCCACGAATTCGTGACTTCCGGGGGATTCCGAGCCAATCGTTTGATGGGCGTGGAAATTATTCGATGGGGTTGCAGGAGCAGACGGTTTTTCCGGAGATTGATCCGGATAAGGTGAAGAGCACGCATGGAATGGATATCACGTTCGTGACGTCGGCGAGTGAAGATGAAGAGGCAAAAGAGATGCTCAGTTTAATGGGTATGCCGTTTGCCACAGGAAATTAACGAGGATTAGACGATGGTGGTTTCAGATCCAATCGCGGACATGCTAACACGCATCCGCAATGCAAATATGGCGGAGAAGCAGACAGTGCATATGCCGCATTCAAAGATGAAGAGTGAAGTAGCTCGCCTGTTGAAGCAGGAAGGTTTTATTAAGGATTACACAGTAGAGAACAGCGATGGGAAGCCGGTGTTGAATCTCTTTCTGAAGTATACGACGGATCGTGAATCGGTGATTCAGGGATTGCGTCGTATTAGTAAACCGAGTTGTCGTAAATATGCGAATGCCGAGGAGGTTCCGCGTGTATTGGGCGGAATTGGGGTGGCGTTTTTGAGCACGTCGTCGGGGATGATGACGGATAGCGAAGCGCGTGCAAAACAGATCGGTGGAGAGGTTCTCTGCTACATTTGGTAGAGAGATCGGGGGTATAAAATGTCAAGAGTAGGAAATCAACCAGTCAGTATCCCGACCGGCGTTACGGTGGAAGTGAGTGGTCAGACGGTAACGGTGAAGGGTGCGAAGGGGGAGTGTTCTTATACAGCTCCTGCGTGCATTGCCGTTGAGCAGAATGAGGGACGCATTGTTGTCTCTCGTGCGGATCAGAGCAAGTTTGGAAAAGCGATGTTCGGGACGGTTCGGAGTCTGATCAGCAACATGGTCGTGGGCGTGAGTGAAGGGTATAAGAAAGATTTAATTATCGAAGGTGTGGGCTATAAGGCGCAGATGAAGGGGCAAGAAATTGTGCTTTCGTTGGGCTTCTCGCACGATATCGTGTATCCGATTCCGGATGGCATTCAGGTGGATGTTCAGGGGGGTACGGCAGTATCTATTGAAGGAATTGATAAGCAATTAGTCGGACAGGTGGCGGCGCGTATTCGCGATTATTCACCGGCTGAGCCTTATAAAGGTAAAGGGGTTCGTTATCGGAATGAGCAGATCCGTCGTAAGGAAGGTAAGGCAGTCGCATAATGAGTATGTTAACGAAAAAACAGATGCGGATTCGGCGCCATTATCGGGTGCGGAACAAATTGGCGGGTACAGCAGCTCGTCCGCGTATGGCAGTCTTCCGTTCCAACAAGCGGCTTGAGGTTCAATTCATTGATGATGATGCGCGCGTTACATTGGCGGGCGTTTCGAGTTCAGAGAAAAACCAATCGGCGGCGAAAGCGTTGGGTACAAAAGCGGCGGAAGCGGCAAAGGCAAAAGGAATTGAGCAGGTGGTTTTTGATCGGGGCGGTTTTGCGTTCGGTCAGAACTTGAAAGCATTGGCTGATAGTGCCCGTGAAGCAGGACTTAAATTTTAGGAGCGATGATGGCAGAGCAACAGACAGATAGAAGAGAGCGCAAGGGTCGGAAAGAAGGAGGCCGGGGTCGTCGTCGTGAGGATAAGAACGAGCCTCGTGAGAAGCCGGAGTTTGAGGAGCGGGTGGTTCATATTAGCCGTAACTCAAAAGTGGTTAAGGGTGGCCGTCGTTTTAGTTTCGGTGCGTTGGTCGTTGTGGGAGATCACAAGGGGCGCGTGGGATATGGATTGGGTAAAGCTGCTGAGGTGGCGGATGCTATTCGTAAAGCGGGCGATAACGCGAAGCGGAACTTGGTGATGGTTACGATGCGGGGAACGACGCTTCCGCATGATACGAAGGGCAAACATAGTGGTGCTCAGGTGCTGATTCGTCCGGCTTCTGAGGGTACGGGTGTCATTGCGGGTGGCGCATGCCGTGCGGTACTTGAATTGGCTGGGGTTCGCGATGTGTTGGCGAAATCATTGGGTAGTAATAATCATTTGAACGTGACGAAGGCAACGCTTAAGGCGTTGGATCAACTGCGTACCAAAGAAGCGGCTTTAGCGCTGCGTAAAGGGTAAGTGAGAGAGGGTTTAATTATGGATTTACATTCATTACAGACAGCAGATGGGTCGAAGCATCGGCGTATTCGTGTGGGTCGGGGTCGTGCTTCTGGTAAAGGAAAAACGGCGGGCCGCGGGCATAAGGGTCAGTTTTCACGGGCGGGATCTCGTCATAAGCCTTTGTTTGAAGGTGGACAGATGCCGTTGGTTCGAAAATTACCGATCCGGGGGTTTAATAATTATACCCGGAAGGTAGTTGTACCGGTTAATTTGGATTCATTGAATCGGTTTGATGATGGTGCGGAAGTGACCATTGCAACGCTGATGGAGTGTGGATTGGCAAATGGGCGCTTTGATGGCGTTAAAATTTTGGGTGATGGCGAGATTACGAAAAAGCTGACGGTTAAAGTGAGCGCGTTTTCTGCTTCGGCTAAAGAGAAGATTGAAGCAGCTGGTGGTAGTTGTGTTGCGGTTTAATCGATAGGAGTCGTTATGCTTTCTGCATTCGTCAATACCTTTAAGATAACGGAGTTGCGTCAGCGCATTCTGTTTACGTTAGGGTTAATTTTTGTATGTCGTGTAATTGCGGCCATCCCGTTGCCGGGTGTGGATGCGGTTGCGATTCGGAGTTTTATAGAGGCTCAAGGGGGCGCTCAAGGGGGCTTGTCTGGGATCTTAAATTTATTTAGTGGGGGCGCTTTGTTGCAATGTTCGGTTGGAACGTTGGGCATTATGCCCTACATCAGTGCTTCGATTATTATTCAGTTAATGACGGCGGTTGTTCCGCAGTTGGAGAAGTTGGCTCGCGAGGGAGATGTGGGTCGTCAGAAAATCACCCAGTATACACGCTATTTAACGGTGATTATCTGTACCGTTCAGGGAGCTGCAATGGCGTTGGCTTTGCAGAGTGGGGGCTATTTTGGGTTGCCTGCTTCGGTGGTGCGGATTCCGGGCTTGGGTTTTGTGGTGTTAACGACGTTGAGTTTGGTGGCGGGTGCGTTGTTGTTGATGTGGATTGGTGAGCAGATGACTGATCGAGGCATCGGGAATGGGATCTCGTTAATCATTACGGTGAATATCATGGCTAGTTTACCGATGGCACTGAAAACGTTGGGCGATAAGTTAACGCCGGTGGATGGAGTTGCCGAGATTGGTGTTTTCCATTTGGCGTTGTTAATTGCGTTGATCTTTTTTGTGATTTTAGGCGTGGTGGCCGTCACGCAGGCGCAGCAAAAGATACCGGTTCAATTTGCGAAGCGGATGGTGGGTCGAAAGATGATGCAAGGCGGTACGTCGCATTTGCCGTTGCGGGTGAATTATTCGGGCGTGATGCCGATCATCTTTGCCTCAGCGATTTTAGCGATCTTTCCAAAGATTGGTGCGTATTTACCTTTTGAGGGTGCGAAGGAGTGGGCGATGGGCTTCCCAACCTCGGGTTGGTTTATGTTTTGGTTTGGTTTGATGATTTTGTTTTTCTCGTATTTTTGGGTGGCAACACAATTTAACCCGATTCAGATTGCGGATGATTTGAAGAAGCGAGGTGGATATATTCCAGGGATTCGTCCGGGTCGGCCGACCGCGGAGTTTTTAGATCGGACGATGACACGTTTGACGTTAGCGGGTGCGATTTTCCTTACGGTAATTGCTGTTATGCCGAATATTATGACCGCTCAATTTAGTGTGCCGTGGATTGTGGCATCGTTCTTTGGGGGCACGAGTTTGTTGATCATCGTGGGTGTGATGTTGGATTTGATGCGTCAGATTGAATCACATCTTTTGATGCGGCATTATGATGGCTTCTTGAAGAAGGGCAAGATGCGTAGCGGTCGCTAGTCTATGAATGTGATTGTTCTTTTGGGTCCTCCCGGTGCGGGAAAAGGTACGGTTGCTGATGCGCTGACCAAGCGAGGGGTTCATCATATCTCTACAGGGGATATGTTGCGGCAAGAGATTCGTGAAGGAACGAAACTGGGCTTGCGCTCGAAGGATAAGCTTAATCATGGCTTGTTTGCCGATGATACGGATGTGATTACGATGGTGACCGATTATCTGATGGCGCAGAAGCTAGATGATTTGGTTCTTTTTGATGGATTTCCACGCACGTTGGTTCAGGCTGAAAAATTAGCTGAATTAACGCAAACGACCCATATTCATCTGACAACGGTGTTGAGGTTAAAGTGTCCTGATCAAGTGTTGCTGGGGCGCTTGAGTGGGCGTCGAACGTGTGTTTCGTGCGGAGCGGTTTATCATGATCTTTTTTCGCCTCCCGATGTGCATGGTCGATGCGACCATGATGGGGGGGCGCTTGCACAGCGGGTGGATGACGAGCCGGCTACGGTGAAGCGTAGGTTGGATGTATACAACCGATTGACGCGTCCGTTGGTTGATTATTATCGTGAAACAAAAATGCTGCATGAGATTGATGCAAGTCGTTCGAGTGAAGAGGTGCGATCGGATGTGCTTTTGAAGGTGAAGGAGTTCTTGCCGTGATCGTGATTAAAAAAGAGCATGAACTGGATGCGATGCGGGTTGCGGCTCGGAAGACGGCGACGATTTTACGGGCGGTGGCAGATCGGGTGGCTCCGGGTGTGACGACAGGGGAGTTGGATGCCTATGCGGCTGAATTGGCAAAAGCGGCGGAAGGTCGTTGTGCGTTTTATGGATATCATGGGTTTTCCGGGCATATTTGTGCTTCGGTGAATGAGGAAATTGTTCATGGCGTTCCAGGGGGACGTATGATTCGGGATGGCGACATCGTGAGTATTGATTTTGGTTTGGTTTATGATGGATTTGTTGGAGATACGGCAATCACGGTGGCTGCGGGTTCGATTCCCTTGGAGTGGCAGCAGTTGTTGGATGTGACGAAGGCAAGTTTAGAGGCAGCGATTGAACAAGCGGTTGAGGGAAATCGGTTGGGTGATATTTCGAATGCGGTTCAGCGGACAGCTGAGGCGGCTGGTTTTTCCATCGTACGCGATTTTGTGGGGCATGGGATTGGTCGTGAGATGCATGAAGATCCGCAAATCCCAAATTTTGGACCTGCGGGACAGGGGCCGGTGTTGAAGGCGGGCATGACATTTGCGATTGAGCCCATGGTGAATTTAGGCGTACATCAGACTGAAATCTTGGAAGATGGATGGACGGTGGTTACAAAAGATCGACTCCCGTCGGCTCATTTCGAGCATACGGTTGCGGTTGGGAAAGAGCAGGCAGAGATTTTAACAGTGGCTGATAAGCCGGTATAATGGAGAAAAAAGAGACAATTTTACTAGACGCGCGTCTTAGCGCTGTGATAGACAAACACGCTTTTGACGCAGAACTGTGCAATGGCCATCGGTTGGTGGCTTTTTTTCGCGGTAAATCGCGTGAGGCAGACTCGGCTTTGACGGGTTCGTTAGTGCAGGTTGAGTTGTCGCCCTTCGATATGTCGAAGGG
>CAJYAJ010000039.1 GCA_913065005.1 uncultured Verrucomicrobiota bacterium
AAAGCTCCTGCAAAGAAAGCCGCAGCGAAGAAAGCAGCGGCAAAGAAAGCTCCTGTAAAGAAAGTAGCGGCGAAGAAAGCTCCTGCAAAGAAAGCCGCAGCGAAGAAAGCAGCGGCAAAGAAAGCTCCTGTAAAGAAAGCAGCGGCGAAGAAAGCTCCTGCAAAGAAAGCTCCTGCAAAGAAAGCAGCGGCAAAGAAAGCCGTAGCGAAAAAGAAGCCGGTGTCAAAAAAGAAATCTGAACTCCGCAGAACCGGTGGAACGCTCTCTGGCAAAATAGGTCGGAATAAGTATTTAAACAAGAAACAATTGAAAGAGCAGCTCAATCGATTGCTTGATCTACGTGAGCGGGTAACGGGAGAAATTCTTTCGATTAACCGAGATTCATTAAGTCAAAACGAGCGAGATCCCTCTTTATCGGATCAAGGAACGGATACGTTTGATCGCGAGTTTGCATTGAATCAGTTGAGTAGTGAGCAGGATATTTTGTTTGAAATTGATGAAGCGATTCGTCGAATTGAGAACGGCACCTATGGGATATGCGAAATGACCAACGACCCGATCAATATCGAACGGTTGGAAGCCTTGCCCTATGTTCGCCACTCAATCAAGGCCCAGTCTGAGTTAGAGAAGGGGCATCATCGCTATCGTCCATTTGGCAGCACCATGCACGGCATGTAATCGGTTTGGGGGTACCATGCTCCCATGGAGTTTAGCCATTTTAATTCTGGTGCTGGATCAGTGGACAAAAGCATGGATACGGCTCCACTTTTCCTATGGTGAATCGCGACCGATCATGGATGGATTTTTCAATTTGGTCTATGTACGCAACGATGGAGCGGCGTGGAATCTGTTGAGTGGTCAGAGTTGGTTATTGATCACGATTTCGTTGGGCGTTCTTCTTTTTCTGGCCATAAAAGGGCGAGCGGAGCTCATGCAGACACGGTTTAGACAGGTTCTTTATGGGCTTCTTTTAGGTGGCATCGGTGGCAATTTAGCGGATCGAATTCGATTTGGTTGGGTGACTGATTTTTTAGATTTTCAGTTTGGGAGTTATCATTACCCTTCCTTCAATCTGGCGGATGCTGCCATTTGTGTGGGTGCGATTTTATATATATGGAGCCAACGAGCAAAAACGAATTCAACGGAGGCATCGGATGAATGAGGCAACCGCCTTTTTCTTGGTGGGACCGACCGCATCGGGGAAAAGTGCCGTCGCGCATCTCTTGGCTGCCAAGCGAGGTTGTTCGATTGTGTCGGCAGATTCGATGAATGTGTATCGGGGTATGGATATCGGTACGGCGAAGCCCCCGTTATCGGAACGAAACCAGCTAGTGTATCATGGCATCGATGTGGTGGAGCCTACCGAGGCGTTTCATGTTGCCGCTTGGATGAAGTCCATTCAATCGGCTTGGTCGGAAGCGACTTCCCCTGTGGTTTGTGGGGGAACGGGGTTATATGTAAAATGTTTAACCGAAGGGTTGGACTCCTCCGCCACAGAAGATACCGCGCAACGATCCATCTGGGAAACGCACTCCCTTGAGATGTTGCAAGCGGAAGCGGAGCAGCATGTTCCAACTGGCTATGCGGCGCTTACAGCGGATGATCGCCAGAATCCCCGACGTTTAATTCGGCTCTTGGAACGAGGTGGAAATGGCGTTCAATGGCAGGAAGGCCAGCGGGTGAAGTTGGTTGGATTACACGTTGAGCGAGAGCACTTGCATCAACGAATTCAAGACCGGGTAGAGCAGATGTATGCCCACGGGTTATTAGATGAAGCCGCGTCGTTACATACGATGAGTCTTTCCACCACGGCGCAGCAGGCGATCGGATATGCCGAGGCGTTTGCTTGCATCGCGGGGCATTGCACGGAAGCGGAAGCAATGGAACGTACCGTGATTCGAACGCGGCAGTTAGCGAAGCGGCAGATGACTTGGTTTCGGAATCAAATGGATGTGGAGTGGATTGAGGTTGAAGCGAATGCGTCTGTGGAATGCGTTGCCGATGCGGTTGAAGTGGCATGGGCCCGAATCGGTGCCGGTGAGGTGAAGCGTTGATAGAGAATCAAGATCAAACCGAAGAGCGAGTTTTATTGATTGGGGTTTTATTGCCCGGGGATGAAGAGTGGCGAGTACGCGATACGCTGGATGAGTTAGCGCAACTCGCAGAAAGTGCAGGCGCCTTTGTATTGGAGCGGATTCTCGTTCGACAGCCCAAATTAAAAGCCGGGCATTTTATCGGCACCGGAAAAGCCGAAGAGCTAGGTGAAGTCGCCGCCGAACAGAAGGCGACGATGGTGGTATTTGACGATGATTTATCACCCGTTCAAGGGCGTAACCTCGAGTCCGTACTCAACGTGCGGGTATTGGATCGAACGCAGTTGATTCTCGATATTTTTGCGATGCGAGCTCAGACGCGAGAAGGGTGTTTGCAAGTCGAGTTGGCACAGCATCAATATTTGCTTCCGCGATTGCGTAATATGTGGACGCACTTGGAGCGGCAAAAAGGAGGCATTGGTCTGCGGGGTCCGGGTGAAACCCAGTTGGAGATGGACCGGCGGCGTATTCAGGACTTGATTCGCACCTTGAAACGAGATTTGGAACTGGTTCGAACTCGTCGGGCAGAACAGCGCCGAGGGCGTCGTCGGCATGGTTGGGCGTTGGTCTCATTGGTCGGCTATACCAATGCCGGAAAATCCACCTTATTGAATCAACTATCCGGAGCCTCGATCTATGCGCAGGATCAACTATTTGCCACGCTTGATCCCACCACCCGTCAAGTCGAGTTGCCCACATTGGAACCGATGCTCATGACGGATACCGTTGGGTTTATTCAGAAACTACCCACGCATCTGGTGGATTCGTTTAAAGCGACGCTAGAAGAGGTGGTTGAAGCGGATCTGCTGTTGCACGTGGTCGATGCGAGTCATCCGCAGGTAGAGATGCAGTTAGATGCGGTGCATCAGGTATTGGAGGAGATCGGTGGGCTGGATAAACCGATGCTCTACGTGTTCAATAAAATCGATGATGAGAGCGGGGCGCGGGCGGCAAAGCGATTGCTCCGGCGGTTTCCAAATACGGCCGCGGTTTCGGCCAAAACGGGCGAAGGCATGGAGACGTTGTTTGAGGGGATTGCCGAATGTTTGAAAGATCGAACCGAAGAACTTCAGCTATCGATTCCCCTGAGTGAAGGGCGTTTGCTAGCGCTGTTGCGGGAACGAGGCGTGATTTTGGAGTCGAATTATGACGGAGGAACCGCCGAATTACGGGTGCGGGTCTCGCATCAATTAGCGGCCCAATGTGCGTGTTATGTTGCTTAAGATCCGCGATTAGTTTTCGAAGCGGAGTCGTTGTTCTGTGATCTCCTCCTGATCCCACGAAACGGCTTGTTCGAGTCGAGACGGCTCGATGAAGTTTCGAACGATCACGTTGCCATCGGGGTCGCGATGTGAGCAACGCACCCAGATGCCCATCGGTTCACTCTCGAGATTGATATAGTGTTGTAAGCGGCGCAGGGTTTTCCGCTCAAGCAGGGTGATCGATGGGGAGTCATCCTCCCATGTTTCACCTGCTTCGAGTGATAACGTTTTAAAGCGTCCCTCTTTAATTTTGAGTTGTTTTTGAGGGAGGTGTGGAACGAGCAGGGCGCTTCGTTCGGTTTGTAGATCTTCAGGAATCTTGATTTTAATAGCTACTTCTTGTTCGTAGAAGATTTTGTATTCGATTTTCACTTTTTCAATCGGCACATCGGTTTTGTTGTGGAGCGTGAGTTGATAGTTAATCGGGATCTTTTTGTCGGTTGCAATCTCGACGTTTCCAAAACCGGCACCGGGGAGCCCTTTTCGCTCTTCTCCGAAATCCACGGAATGGGTCTGTTTTTTGTAGGGACCTTCCACCTCCTTGATTTGCATACGGAAGTGAGAAGAACTAAATTGTTGTGCCGCATACCACTGTTGGATATAGGCTTGATCGGCGGGTTCAAAAAGGGTGCTTTTCACCCGCAGGAGGGTGCCATCGGTCCGTTTAATATCGACTTGGTCTTGGGCGGGTTGATAGCGGGTGATGGTCGCTTCCAGAGTACGCCCATCGGTGGCGGTAAAGGTATGCGCCGCATCACAGGATAGGGATAGGAGTAGGCTGAAAAAAGCCCCTTGCATTCGTTTTGTTGGTTTCATAGCTCACCTGTTTACTTGATTCGTATATCGTGCACTGCACAAGAGACTATCGGTCGGATCGGTTCATTTGTCAATCGCGGCAGCATGGAAGGGGTCGGTTCGGGTCATAAAAA
The DNA here is from genome assembly GCA_913065005.1 of uncultured Verrucomicrobiota bacterium. Classification (GTDB taxonomy): domain Bacteria; phylum Verrucomicrobiota; class Kiritimatiellia; order Kiritimatiellales; family Pontiellaceae; genus Pontiella. The sequence continues at coordinate 4,285 of CAJYAJ010000039.1, forward strand.
GGGGTGATGAAGGGAATTCGAAGTGGGTTTTTATTCAAGAATGTGTGCTTTACAAGGAGAGGCGTGGTTCGTACACTCCCGCCCTTACGTTAAAGAAGAAGAATAAAAATCAAGGAGTCCCATTGTGGATGCAACGAATAAAGCGGAAACAGTAAATACTTATAAGCGGAACGAAAAGGATACCGGATCGCCGGAAGTCCAGGTGGCTTTGTTGACCCACCGAATCAAGGAATTGACCGATCATTTGAGTTCATTTGCCAAAGATCATAGCGCCCGTCGTGGATTGATCATGATGGTAAACAAGCGTCGTAAATTGCTGACGTATTTACAGCAGCAAGATGATGCGCGTTACAAAGAGCTTATAGCTAAGTTGGGTCTGCGCCGCTAGCGCAGCCCTATTTTTATATGCTGAACTCATTGGGTTTGGCATCTGTATCTATCCGGCACGAAAAGTCGTGCTGGACCAACGATAACCAGAAAGGTGCGCCCTTCCGAATATTTAGGGCGTAGATAAATAAGATGAAGGGTACAACCAAAGTAGAATTCGAAGTCGGCGGAGTGTCGATGTATTTCGAAACAGGCGTATTAGCGAAACAAGCTGATGCAGCCGTCAGTTGCGGGCTGGAAGAGAACATAGTTTTTTCAGCCGTTACCTCAGCAAATGAGGCACGAGAAGGATGCGATTTTTTCCCCTTGCAGGTGGAATATCGCGAAAAGTTTTATGCGGCCGGACGTTTTCCGGGAGGCTACATCAAGCGGGAAGCTCGCCCCTCTGAGAAAGAAATTCTCACGATGCGCGTGACAGACCGTCCGATTCGTACGCTCTTCCCCTCGAACTTCCACCGAGAAGTGCAGATCAACAACATGTTGTTGAGCTGCGATGGACTCCGCGACACGGATATATTGAGTGTGAATGCGGCGTCTGCGGCGCTAACCTTGAGCGAGCTCCCGTTTGATGGACCAATCGGAGCGGTGCGAATAGCCCGTAACGATGGGGCGTGGATTATCAACCCCACGCACGATCAGTTGGCAGCGAGTGATCTCGACCTCACCTACTGTGGCGCACGAGATAAGGTGATGATGATCGAAGGAACGGCCGATGAAATGCCGGAAGAAGCGTTCATTGAAGCGATGCAAACCGCGCATGTTGAAGTGGAGAAAATCATTGCGGCGCAGTTGCAACTGCGGGCAGATGTTGGCTTGCCAGAAAAAGTCTATACCCCCGAAGCCTCTGATAGCACCTTGCTAGATAAAGCACGCGAGTTAGCAGGAGCTGACTTCATTGAATTGATGAAGATCGCCGGCAAGCAAGAGCGTCAAGATGCCGTATCGGCGTTGAAAGCCTCTCTCAACGTACAGATGCTTGAAGCCTTTGAGGATATGAGCGATGAAGCTTATTTCCATGCCTTCCATGATTTGGAAGTAGAGACCGTTCGTCGCAACGTGATCGAGAACAACACCCGAATTGGCGGGCGTGGGTTCCTCGAGTTGCGTGAACTGGATGCTCAAGTAGGCGTATTGCCCCGCACACACGGATCTGCGATCTTTGGACGTGGGGAAACGCAAACACTTTGTACGGTTACCCTCGGCACCAAGAAAGAGACACAAGGTCTCGATGCGGTTACCGGTGGCGTAAGCGAAAAAGAGTTTCTATTGCACTATAACTTCCCGCCATACTCGGTCGGTGAAGTCGGTCGACTCGGCATGACCAGTCGTCGAGAAATCGGACACGGTAATTTAGCGGAGCGATCGATTGTTCCGGTCTTACCCGACGATTTCCCGTATGCCGTGCGGGTTGTATCTGAAGTGATGGGCTCGAATGGTTCCTCCTCGATGGCGTCAGCCTGTGGCGGTGCCTTGGCATTGATGGATGCAGGTGTTCCGTTGAAAGCACCAGTAGCCGGTATTTCGGTAGGACTGTTCACCGATGATCAAGGGGCTTCGGTTCAAGTGATCGATATTCTCGGTGTAGAAGATCACTGTGGAGATATGGACTTTAAAGTGGTGGGTTCTCGCAAGGGAATCACCGGCTTCCAAGTGGACCTTAAAGTACACGGTCTCAACTGGGATCAAGTGAAAGAAGCCTTTGAAATTGCCCGTCAAGGACGCAGCGACATTCTCGACTATATGGAGAGTGTCCTTGATACCCCCCGTGAAGAGTTGGCGCCGACGGCCCCTCGAATCACGAAGGTGAAGATCGACCCAGAGAAGATCGGTGCCTTGATTGGCCCCGGCGGTAAACACATCCGTGGCATCACGGAAAGCTCGGGTGCGCAAGTGGATATTGATGAAGACGGAATGGTTAGCATCTATGCCACCGACGCTGCATCGATGGAGAGCGCGGTATCGCAAGTGAATGCGTTGACGGCTGAAATCGAAATAGGGACGATCTATGAAGGTAAAGTGGTTACCGTGAAAGACTTCGGAGCGTTTGTAGAGTGTATACCCGGTAAAGAAGGATTGGTGCACATCTCTGAGCTAGCGAATGAGCGCGTTGAGAGTGTAGATTCGATCTGCAAGCCAGGCGATGCGATGAAAGTGAAGTGTATCGACATTGATAATCAAGGTCGCGTACGCCTCAGTCGTAAAGCGGCTCTAGACGACGCATAAGCGAAAGCGTCAAACCACCTGAAAGAGCGTCCTCCGTTGGGAGAGACGCTCTTTTTTTGTCTAGGTAGAAGCGGCGTTCGATGTAGGTTGGATTAGGGAGTTGCATTCGATCGCGTTAAAGGAATTGCATTCGATCGCGTTAAGGGTGCGGGTGGGGGGCTAAAGGGAGAGGGGGAAGGTGGATCGGGGTTGGGGGTTTCCGGTGAGTTGCTTGAATTGGGGGTGTTGTTTGAGGTGCTGGAAGCGTTTGTCGGTGTTGAGGAGGTGGCGGGCGTTGTTGCCGTGTTGTTTGACCATTTGCTGCGTGAGGTGCCAGAAGGCGTTTTCTTCTTTGAGGATGAGGTGCATGACGGCGAGGTTGGCTTTGGCTTGGAGGTTGTTGGGCTGTAGCTGAATGAGCTTGTTAAGGGCGGTTTTGGCGGTGGTGTAGTTGCGTTGTTGGGAGAGGAGGTCGATGATCTGGGTGAGGACGTCGGGGATGATGTTTGGGTTCTGGATGAGGGTGTTGATGAGGGCGTTGGCTTTGGTTTTTTCTCCGAGGGCGTTGTAGACTTGTTGGAGGGTGAGGAGGTCGTTGAGGGTGGGTTCGCTGCTTTGAAGCTTGGCTTCGAGTTGGGTGCGGGAGTTGATGAGGTTACGGCGTTGAATGAGCTGCTCGCGGACGGGTTTGAGTTGGGCGTTTTTGGGGTCTTTGCTTTGGAGGGTTTCGATGAGGCTGAGGGCTTCATCGAAGCGGGTGTTGCTGGCGAGGAGGTTGGCGAGGCGGAAGTTGGCTTCGGGGCTGAGGTCGTAGAGTTCGATGGCTTGGCGGTAGGCGGCTTCGGCTTGGAGGGGGAAGCCGCGGGCGTTGTAGAGGGCGGCGATGGCGGTGCGGAGCTTGGAGAAGGATTTGCGGGCGACGATATCGCGGATGAAGCGGGGGTCGGAGGTGAGGCGTTGGGTGTACCAGTTCCAGAAGGCGGTGTCGTCGGCGATGAGCTGGGGGGTGATGGGGGTGGGTTGGTTGTTGAGTTTGAGGATGAGGCCGTGGGGGGTTAGGTAGGGATACATCCAGGGCATGGGGGAGGATTCTTCGATATAAAAGGCGCGGGTTGGGGGGGGGTGGGTGGGGGCGTGGGTGAC
>CAJYAJ010000040.1 GCA_913065005.1 uncultured Verrucomicrobiota bacterium
GGGTTTTTCGTGCGTTTGAATTGTTTGGGCGTTAGATTGAGCAACTAATTTTTGTTTTATTTGAATGGGTAAGAAGAAAAGAACGGCGATTTCCCCGACGCGATCGGAGAATTATCCTGAGTGGTATCAGCAGGTGGTGCGTGCGGCGGAGTTGGCGGAGACGAGTGCGGTGCGGGGTTGTATGGTGATTAAGCCGTGGGGGTATGCGCTGTGGGAAAATATTAAGGCGGGCTTGGATGGAATGTTCAAGGCGACTGGGCATGTGAATGCTTATTTTCCGTTGTTTATTCCGAAGAGTTTTTTGGAGAAAGAGGCGGAGCATGTGGAGGGCTTTGCGAAGGAGTGTGCGGTGGTGACGCATCATCGGCTGGAGGAGGGTCCGGATGGGGGCTTGGTGCCGGCGGGTGAACTGGAGGAGCCGTTGGTGGTGCGGCCGACGTCGGAGACGATTATTGGGGCGACCTATGCGAAGTGGGTGCAGAGCTATCGGGATTTACCGATTTTGATTAATCAGTGGGCGAATGTGGTTCGGTGGGAAATGCGGACGCGGTTGTTTTTGCGGACGGCGGAGTTTTTGTGGCAGGAAGGCCATACGGTTCATGAGACGGAGGCGGAGGCGTTGGAGGAGACGCGGAAGATGCTGGATGTGTATGAGACGTTTGCTGAATCGTATATGGCGATGCCGGTGCTGGTGGGTGAAAAGACGGAGGGGGAGCGTTTTCCGGGGGCGGTGAGTACGTTGTGTATTGAGGCGATGATGCAGGATGGAAAGGCGCTTCAGGCGGGGACGAGCCATTTTTTGGGGCAAAATTTTGCGAAGGCTTCTGAGATTCAATATCAGAGTCGGGAGGGGCGTAATGAGTATGCGTGGACGACGTCGTGGGGTGTTTCGACTCGTTTGATTGGGGGAATGATCATGACGCATGCGGATGATGATGGGATGGTGATGCCGCCGCGTTTGGCGCCGCAACATGTTGTACTGATGCCGGTGGTTCGGGATGAGGCGGATCGAGATGCGGTGATGGTTTATATCGAGGAAATTGCGGAGGCATTGCGGTCGATGAAGGTGTTTGATCGGTTGATTGAAGTGGTGGTGGATGATCGGGATATCAAGCCGGGCGAGAAGGGCTGGAGCTGGGTGAAGAAGGGAATCCCGATTCGGGCGGAAATTGGTCAGCGGGAGCTGGATGAGCAGTCGGTGTTTATGGCGCGGCGCGATACGGGTGAAAAAGAGGGCGTGAGCCGAGATCTGTTTGTCTCTGAAATGACGAAGCGGTTGGAGTTGATGCAGGCGGATATGCTGGAGCGGGCAAAGGCGTTTCGGAAGGCGCATTCGAAAGAGATTGATTCTATGGAGGATTTCAAGTCTTTCTTCACGATGCAGGATGAGGAGTATCCAGAATTGCAGGGTGGATTTGCTTGGAGTCATTGGTGTGATGGTGCGGCTTGTGAGGAGAAGATTAGCAGTGAATTGGCGGTTACGATTCGGTTGATTCCGTTTGATCGAGATGCCAATGGTTCGGGTGCATGTGTGGTTTGTGGTGGTGCGAGTGTGGGCCGAGTGGTGTTTGCAAAAAGTTATTAAGGAAATATGTATGCGTGTTTGTTTTGTTTTATTAATGGGGTTGTTGTGGGGCGTTTCTCCGGTTTCAGCAGCTCTTTTTGGGGGGAGTGATGCTTATCTTGAGAAGGAAGAGGGTGAGCGAAGTTTTGGGGCTCTTTTTTCGGGAGCGGAACATACGTCGGCGGCTCAATGGAGTGCGGCTCAGGAGAAAATAGAGCAGCAAAAATATCGTTCGGCGGAGCGAATTCTACAGGCATTATATGAGCGTTGGCCGAATAGTTTAGAGGCGCCGGAGGCGGTGGTGGCGCATGCAGAAATTTTGAAAAAACGTAAAAAATGGAATGATGCTTTTACGGTATATCAATATGCGATCGATAATTATGCGAATCGGTTAAACGGGTATAGCGATGTGTTGAATGGACAGTTTGAACTGGCGGTTGCGGTGATGGAGCATCGGCGGATGGCGTTCTTGTTTGGGGGCTATCAAGTTCCGGAGATGGCGATCCCTTATTTTGAAGCCGTGATTTTAAATGGTCCGCAGTGGGAGCGGGCGCCGGAAGCGATGATGATGGTGGGGGAGTGTAATCAGAAGTCGGATGCGTTTGAGGAGGCGATTTTGGCGTATGTTGAATTGACGTTGCGGCATCCTAATCATGCGTTGGCGGAGGAGGCTGCGTGGCGGCGTATTGAATGTTTACAAGCGTTGCGGGAAGAATATCCGGTGAGCCCGAGCGTGTTGAATCGAATATTAACGGCGACGACGCTCTATCTATCGACGTATCCGGATACGGAGCGGCGGGGTTCGATTATTCTGTTGCGAAATGAGTTATATGAGTTTCAATCGGAGCAAGTATTGGATCAGGGGCGTTTTTATGAGCAGGTGGCGAAAAATCCATTGGCAGCTTTGCGTACATATGAATCGCTATTGGAGTTGTATCCAAAAAGTCAGCATACGCGAGCGGCTCAGGCGAGGATTGATGCGTTGCATAAGCAGGGTGTGAGATCAGAGGTTGAGGAAGCATCTGAATGAAGAAAATTCGTTTCTATCTGATGGGTCTTTTGGCGGGTATGGTGGGGAGCCTTGGGGCTGATTCACCGTATGAGCTTGATGCGGCTCGTATGGTATATACGAACGATTTGATCTATGCGAGCGGGGGCGTTACGGGGCGTTTTAATCGAGCGGAGGTTCGGGCGGATCAAATCATGGCTCATCCAGAACAGGGTGAGCTTCACCTTGAAGGAAATATTTTTTTTGAGCGTGATAGCGTGGTTTGGTCGGGTGATAAGCTGACCTATAATTATCAAACCGAAGAGGGAAATTTTGGTCCGTCGAAAATGGTGGTTGGAGAAGCTTTTTTAGAGGCTGATCGAATGGAGCGGGTGCAGGGGGATACGTTTTTCTTAACGGGTGTGCGGGCAACGACTTGTCCGTGGGAAAAACCTTTGTATTATCTCTATGCTCCGGAGGCTAAGTTGGAGCAGAATCAGACGTTTTCTGCGCGCCACATCCAGGTGTATTTTCGGGGGATTCCGCTGTTTTATATTCCTTATCTGAAGGGAAATCTGAATCAATCGGGTTTAGGAATGGAAGTCGGGTATCGCGGATCGGTTGGGGCGTTTGCCAAGTTGAATGTGGGGGGATATGAGGGAGATATCTGGAGCAGTCGTTCGCGGGTTCATCTCTACAGTAAGCGTGGGGTGGCGGTTGAGCAGGCGTTCACTCGAGAAACGGATCGATCGGATTGGATGCTGGATGGAGTCTATCTTTCGGATGAAGATCCGTATCAGCGATATGATGAGCCGGAAGAGCGAGGTCAGTTTGATGAACAGCGATATCGTGTTCGTTTGCAGGGAGCTTACCGCCCGTTGCCTACATCATACCTTCTTTCGTCTTGGTCGTATTTGAGTGATCGTTATTTTGCGGAAGAATTTTTCCGGGATGAATATGTCTCATATGCGCAGCCAGAAACACGGGCTTCGTATGTATCGGCGGGAGATCAGGTTGGATTAGAGGTGTATGCAAGTCGGCGTTTGAATGATTTCTATTCTAATACGGATCGAGTTGAAATTTCAGTGGATGGGTATCGTCAGCGGCTATGGAAGAGTCCTTTTTTCTATGAGAATCGTTCAGCTGTTAGTTATTTGGAGCAGCAGGTGGTTGATGGTTCTTCTCAAGAGGAAGAGGCGTTTCGTGCATTGAGCGATCATGCGTTCTATTATCCGAATCGATGGGGGGCGCTTTCGTTGGTTCCGCGTGTTGAAGGGGGGGTTGCTTATTACTCATCTACATTGGATGTTTCGTCGGAAAAGGTGCGTCATCATTGGGCGATGGGTACGGAAGCATCGGTGCAAGCGAGCAAAGTTATTTCTGAAAAGCGACGTTGGTATGGTGAGGGTTTACGGCATGTGGTGCGTCCGTATTTAGATTATCAATTATCGGATTATTCGTTTCAACAGGATGTGTTGATTCCGTTTGATGTGGAGGATACGTTGGATGATCGCCATCGGGTTCGGATGGGGTTGAATCAGTTGTTCCAAACAAAGCGATCCAACCAGACCAAGCGTTTTGCGGAGATGGATATCTATACCCATTATTTGGTGGATGAACCTACGGATGAATCGTTTGATCGTGTGTATGCAGATGCTCGCATGGCGCTCACGGATCGATGGCATTTGGATGGGTTGGCGGTGTTGGATGGGAATCGCGGATCGATTCCGCTGATGATTTCGCGCGTTCGATATGATCGGGACGATGTGCGGTTTTCATTTGAGCATTTTTTACGCGATCAGACGCAGTCGTTGTATACCGCGCGGATGGATCTGTTTCCTGGACAACGATATTCAGCACAAGGCTATGTGCGGTATGAGGATGAGAATCAAGATATTGAATCGGCCGCGATTACCTTTTTCACGAAGCAGTGTTGCTTGCGTTATGGATTGGGATATCGATTATCTCGAACGGATGAGCATCAAATTCGGTTCTCTGTTCATCTCGCGGCCTTTGATCGTTAGTCGTTATTTGAGGGCGTTTGGGCGATGTCTTTTTTTCGAGATCGGAGCGCGTGAAAGAACGATTGCATGAGTTGGCGGCTGGGTTCTTCGAGTATACCGGTTGTGACGTCAACCGAGTGGTTTAAATCGGCTTCATTGAGAATGTTGAATTTGGATTGGGCCCCTCCGCGGATTGGATCGCTCATGCCCCAAACGACGCGTTGAATCCGGGCGAGAACAAGGGCGCCGGCACACATGGGACAGGGCTCTTTGGTGACGTACATTACGGTTCGATTAAGGCGCCAATTTTGAAGGTGTTGTGTGGCTTGGGTGATGGCAAGAATTTCAGCATGAGCGGTGGGATCATTGAGCTGTTCGGTTTGGTTGTGTGCTTTGCCTATGATTTGATCATCAAGGACAATCACGGCGCCACAGGGAACTTCACCTGCTTCTGCTGCTCGCTGAGCTTCTTGCAGTGCTATCTGCATATAAAAGGTATCGGTATCAAATGCGTCCATGGTTTCATTCCTGTTATTCGTATGTATCCAGATGGTTTGTTGATATCGGGGTTTGGATGGGTGTGCAAGAATTCTTCGTATGTTTAGAGTGGGTTTGTCTTTAAAGCGAGATGGATTGTGAATCCAGATGGGCTCTAGGGTTGAGTCTGATGGGTAGGCATGGTAGGCAGGGGGGATGGTAGATGAATGGAAAGAAAATAGATCATTAGGTGATTTGGGTGAAGCTCGTATTTTGAGTCGATTGGCTGGCTATGGTGCGTTGGATGGACGTGTTACATGTGGGATAGGGGATGATTGCGCGGTTTGCCGAACAGAAAACCCAGCGGTAGATCAAGTGCTTACTTCGGATGCCACGATTGAGGGAATTCATTTTCGAAGCGATGAAGATCCGGTTCGGGTGGGTCGCAAAGCGGTAAGTAGGGTGTTGAGTGATATCGCTTCGATGGGGGCTAGTCCGGAGTGGGTTTTGATTAATGTAGTGGCTCCAAAGGAGATGAAACTTCGCTCGTTAGAAGCGATCTATGAAGGAATTCAAGAACGATTGGAAACGTTTGGAGGAGTCTTGGTTGGGGGTGATCTGACGGAGGGTGGACCGCTGGCATTGCATATATTTGCAAGCGGTTCGTTGCCTCATGGAACGGCTATCTTGCGTTCTGGTGCGGCGGATGGGGATCTTATTTGGAGCACGGGTAAGCTCGGTGGAAGTGCGGCGGGAAAGCATCTTGATTTCATTCCGCGTGTGCGAGAGGGAATTTGGCTGCGGGATTCTGGATGGGTACATGCTATGACGGATATCAGTGATGGCTTAGCGATTGATTTGAAACATTTAACAGAAGATCAAGCATTGGGTGCCTCGGTTGAAGTGAGTGTGCTTGAAGCAATGTCATCGGTTGATCAAGCGCTTTATGATGGGGAAGATTTTGAGCTTCTCTTTACCACTTCTGCCGATGTGGAAAAGATCGTGCAGCGGGAATGGAAGAACACCTTTGCTGAACCGTTATGGAAAATAGGTTCCGTGGTTAAATCCACTCATGAGATTCACTTGCATGATAAGGGAACCTATCGATTATTATCGGATGGCGGGTTGCATCATTTTTAAGCAAGTATCAACCTTGTCTTTTTATTCGTTTATTCGATAAACTTTAACTTTGTTTCTAACTGAAAAGATCAATTTATGGCTGATAAAAAGTTATTCGATTCGTCCCTGCAGGATGTGGTTTACAGTATTGATGTGGGGGCGGGGCTTAAGATTCTCCGAATAGGGCTCTATGTCCTGCTGTTATTAGTTGTCGTGTTGATTTATACGGCCACCCAATTTTGGGGGTTGTCTCAAGAAGAGGCGATGGACCTTTCTCAATTGGGGCGAAATTTCTCTTTTACGGAAGGGTTGGTTACGAAAAACATCTCTCCTTTCACGATGAATTTAGTGGAAGGGATTGATACCAGCGATAATCCTCGCATTGGTCAGCATCCAGATTTGATTCATCCGCCAGCCTATCCGATGTTGCTTTCATTTGGATTTCAAATTTATGAGTGGTTGAATGTAGATCCATTTTCGATGGAATTAGGCATGCGAATCCTCCCCGCGGAACGATGGATTATTGTACCCTTAAATCATCTCTTTACTATGCTGACAGGGCTGCTCATTTTTTCGATTGGTAAACATCTGTTTTATCGAGAGATTGGTTTTTTATCGATGACGATCTTTTATCTGAGCGACTCCGCTTGGAGCCAAGCGATCATGGGATTGAATTTACCGATGGCAATTTTCTTTTCGGTGGCGGCTGTTCGATCGGCAATTATTGGCGTTAAATATCGAGTAGAAGAACGAAACCAAAAGCGTTTCTGGATGAGTTTCGTTGCGTCCGTTTTATTGTGTGGAGTGGCTTTCTATACTCGCTATCTAACGGTGGTTATTGTGCCGGCTATTGCTTTGTATTTTTTCTTCATGAACGGGAAACTTCGCGGCGGGACACGATATCTCGTGTTGTATGTGGGTCTCTTTTTAGTGATGGTTTTGCCTTGGTTACTGCGTAACTATCAACTTTGTGGGAATCCATTTGGGTGGACGATGCACACGGCGTTGCTGGGGTCTACGATATTTCCGGATTTGAGTTTATTACGCGATTATCAGCCAACGCTCTCCTTTGGTATGATTGTGGAGGCTTTGAAAGAGAAGTGGGTCTTGACTTATTCGGGAACGCATCAAGATTTGATTCCGGGTTTAGGAGGCGGTCTTTTGATGTCGTTCTTTATTACGACGTTTTTCTATAAATTCACTCGTCCGGCGGTTAACAGACTGCGCAATGTGCTGGGCATATCGTTGCTGTTGATGGTTTTTTTGGCTGGTTTTTTTGCTGAATCATCTATTCAGTTAATCCATCTCTTTTGGCCGTTTGTGATTCTTTTTGGGGTGGCTTTCTTTTATATCCTGCTAGATCGGTTGGATCTACAGGCTCGTTTGTATGTGTTGGCAATGAAGTGCTTTCTGGTGACACTCACCTTTTTGCCACTGGGGTTACGGATTTTGCCCCCACTAACCCTAACCCTAACCCTAACCCTAACCCTAACCCTAACCCTAACCCTAAC
>CAJYAJ010000041.1 GCA_913065005.1 uncultured Verrucomicrobiota bacterium
GCTTTCGCAAAGATGTTTCATTGATTCTGCTACGTTTGTTTCGTATCTTCGACCACTGAAGCTATTTCCTACTATACATTGAATGGTGTGTATGTTTGCAGAGATAGAAAGAGCTGGAGTTGAGAATGGGAATTATTGATATTGTTGTATTCGTATTATTCATTATCGCGGTAATTAGCGTGGGGCTAATTAAATCAAAAAGCGGCCCTTCTGAAAGCGAGAGTGCGGAAGATTATTTCTTAGCGGGTCGAGGTCTTTCGTGGTGGTTGATTGGGTTTTCGTTGATTGCGGCGAATATTTCGGCTGAACAATTTGTGGGAATGTCGGGGCAGGGTGCGGGTCTGTATGGCTTATCGGTATCGAGTTGGGAGTGGCTTGCCGCTATCACGTTAGTGGTTGTGGCATTTGTGCTTCTTCCATATTTCTTAAAATCAGGGATCACTACTATCCCAGAGTTCTTAGAGGTTCGTTACAATCACTGGGCACGTTTATTGATGACACTTTCGATGATCTTAATTCTTATCGGCGTGAGTTTGATTGGTGTTATTTATGCGGGTGCGTTGACGCTCACGCAGTTGATGTCGGAGTTTCAGTTTGACTTATCTTTAGCGGGTTGTTGTTGGGCGCTGGGTGCGATGGCGGCGATTTATGTAGCGGTGGGTGGTTTGAAGGCGTGTGCCTGGGCCGACCTTTTACACGGTTCGGCGCTGATTATCGGCGGGGGTGTGATTACTTATTTTGCTTTTTCGGCGTTGGATACGACTCCGGTCACGGAGTTAATGTCCGCTACGGGTGGCACGGTGAATATGGCGGAAGAGGCGGGTGCGATAGCCAAGTTTAATGGGTTGAATGAGACGGTGTTGCATATGGGAAGTAATCCCTCGATGCCCTGGGGTATTTTACTCTTAGGTATCTGGATTCCTAATTTCTATTATTGGGGTTTAAATCAATATATTACGCAGCGCGTTTTAGGTTCTGCGTCCTTAGCAGAAGGTCAAAAGGGGCTGGTCTTGGCGGCTGGGTTAAAGTTGCTGATTCCGTTTGTGATCGTGATTCCGGGCATCATTGCCTTCAACTTGTTTAGTGGTGAGATGGAGGCGAATGCAGGAAATGTGATGGCGGCTTATGAGCAAGCCGCCGCTACACCTCAGCAGGGCGATACGATTTTTCAGTTGGATTCTCGCTGGGCAATGGCTCATCCAGAGAAGGCGGCAGAAGTCGATCGTTTTAATTCAGTGGTTACGGATCGAGTGGGTGCGGAAGCGGTTAAGATCGTGGAGCTGAATCAGTATAAATATGATTCGGCATTGGGGCTGTTGATTACTAAGTTGATTCCACAGAATGTAGGGATATTGGGTTTTGTAATTGCCGCGCTTATGGGTGCGATTGTCTCCTCTTTGGCGGCGGTATTAAATGCGGCTTCGACATTGCTAACGATGGACGTTTATCAACGGTATGTTCGTCCGGATGCATCGCAGCGTAAATTGGTTCTAATGGGTAGAATCTGTATTGGTGTGTTTGTGATTATTGGGTGTGTGGTTTCACCGCTGTTGGCAAATAATAGTTCGATCTTTGAATTTATTCAGAAGTTCCAAGGGTATGTTTCGACGGGCATTGTTGCGGTATTCATTTATGGGTTGGTGAATCGTTCCGGTGGCGATTGGGCGGGGGTGATTGGTTTGATAGCCAATCCGATTATCTACTATGTATTGAGTGAGAGCCTTTTGTTCCCAGAAGTCCATTTCCTTTATTCCATGTCTTATTCATTACTTGCGGTATTACTCATCTTGTTTGTATATGGATTCTTGCATCAACGGTCCGAAAGAGTGGAGTTTACGATCCAGACGACGATGGATCTAACGAGTTCCAAAGGGGCTTTATATGCGGGTTTGGGCGTTTGTCTTCTGACGGTAGCGCTCTATGTGGTGTTCTGGTAGTGAGATAGGGTGCATTGCATAGATGCTGATCATTGCCTGTTATCAGAGGTTGCTTTTGATTTGTTAATAGGCGAGATACTGAACCGATCTTTCGCAGCTATTACGCTATGCGAAAGATCGGTAACATGAGGCTCGTCTTCCGAGTATGGAACCTTTTTTCAAGGATGAGGGACTTTATTTATTTTTTCCACGATCCACTTCCTCCACCTGACACGAACTGCCTTTAAATAGTACCAATTCACTATTATTTTAAGGTTTTCCCTGCTTAGCCGATAACGTATGTTGCTGAGAACTAGGCGGGAGAAAAAAGATGGCGGATTGTCATGAGGATGTGAAAAAGCGAATTGAAGCGCTCTACAACATGCTGGTGGAGCACGAGGGATATGGAGAGATGCAGATTGATTTTAAGATTCTGAAGAAGGGTCAGAAGGAAGTCATTATTCACTGTGGAAAGCAGTATCGGTATGTTGTCGATAGTGGAACCAATTGTATTGGTGGATGAGATGCCACGAGAATACCATATTGGGTTTTTTCTGGTCTGTAGTTGGGCGTCTTTGGGGCATGCTCATTCGTGGATGGATCAGGCATTGAATGCGTCGGAATTATTGATCGAAGTGGAGGCGCAGAGCTCAACGGTGGCGGGCGAAGCGAAGAGTGATTTGCTGGTTGCGACATTGGATTGGAATACGTTCATTTCTGTAAACGAATCGATATCTTGGCATGTGGGGCTATTGTGGGAGCAAGATGTTCGGGAAAATGATCCACTTGATCGGTTGTATGTGATTGGCAAGTGGGAGGGGGTGGGCTGGACGGTGGGTCGGTTTTATCAGCCGGTGGGTCGGTTTGATTCTATCTTTATTTCGGATCCATTAACGATGGAGTTATCGGAAATAAATCAAACGAGTGCGATGCTCGATTATACGATACATTCATTTTTGATTCAGGCGGGGCTCTTTCGTAGCTCCTTGGATGATGTTGCCGGAGAGCAGGGGGTGGATCAGGGATATGCTGCGATGACATGGATGCCCAGTGAGGCGACCGAAGTGGGTGTTTATTGGTTGAGTAATCTGCTGGAGAGCGATGGGTTGACTGAGAGCGGTAACGTATTACGAAGCCTGAATCGAGATGAGTCTGCGGATGGATTTGGTTGTTTTTTGCATCATTCACAGGGTGCAGTTGTGTTGCATTTGGAGTGTGTAGGAGGCGTTGAATCGGTTGATACGGAGTCGGGTATAATGCCGATGGCTTTGCACGCGGAGTGTTCGTATACGATGGATTCGGATCTATGTTTGGGGTTGCGCTATGAAGAGAGTGACGATTTTCATGGAAGCTTTTCTTCGGGCCTGTGGATGGAAGAATTTGCGGAAAGTCGGACCAGTGTTGTGCTGGCGCATGAATCAGAGCAGGGATGGATGTTTTGTTTAGAGGCGATGTGGTTAGATCGGTCTGATGACGAATCGGATGAGCGTGTGGCTATGCAGCTCTCTCAATTATTTTAGGAGATGTATGAAACTGAAGAAGTTGAAAAAAGGATCGTTAGGTCGTGTGAGTGGATTCATTACTGAGGATCGCTCGTATCGAGAGAAGCTTTTGAGGATGGGGCTTACAAAAGGTGCTGAGTTTACTTTGATTCGAACTTCTTTTTTTCGGGGTCCGGTTGAGTTGGAAGTGAAAGGATCTCGTTTGGTTCTGCGTAGCGATGAAGCCGATGGACTTGAGGTCGAAGCGTTATGAAAACGCTGCATGTAGCGCTGGCAGGCAATCCAAACTGTGGAAAGACAACGGTCTTTAATGCTCTAACGGGTTCTCGCAAACGGGTGGGAAATTGGCCGGGTGTAACGGTGGAACGAATGGTCGGGGAATATGACCATTGCGGTGCAACGGTCGAGGTGACCGATCTGCCGGGTATTTACTCTTTTTCAGCATTATCACCAGATGAGATTGTCGCACGAAAACACATTCTATTTGATAAGCCTGATGTGGTGGTGAATGTCATTGATGCATCAAATCTGGAGCGAAATCTCTATCTCACCACCCAGTTGTTGGAGATGGATGTGCCGGTGGTGGTGGCGCTCAATATGATGGATATGGCACAGCAGCGTGGTGTCAAGATTGATGTGGAGCACTTGCAGACCCATTTAGGCTGCTCAGTGGTTCCGATTGTAGCGACTCGAAAGAAAGGGCTAGAAGAGTTGCGCTGCACGGTGTGTGATATTAGCAAGACCAAACGGTTGCCGGGGAATCGAGTTCAGTACGATGCACAGCTGGAACCGCTCTTGAGAAAGTTGGAAGTGGAGTTGGGCAGTATTGCGTTGAGCAAGAAAATTTCGGCACGCTGGTTGGCGATTAAAGTCCTAGAGAAAGATCCACTAGCTGATCAGACCTTGGGGGTGGATCGGGCTCTTTTGCCGGACATGGAAGACCCGCTTCGTAAGGCGGAGCGGATTGCAGGAAATGAGGTTGATATGCTTATCGCCGATGGGCGATATGGTTTTATTAATGGATTGGTTCGGGATGTAACTAAGGGAAGTGATCCTTCGAAAAAATCATTTACAGATCGGATTGATCAGTTGGTATTACACCGCTTTTTTGGATTCCCGATCTTTTTCTTTGTGATGTATGTAGTCTTTGCATTGACGATCAATGTGGGCGCTCCGTTTATCGATTTTTTTGATGTATTCATGGGTACGATTTTTGTGGATGGGTTCCGCGTGCTGTTAGCTTCCATGGGATCTCCGGAGTGGTTGATGGCGGTGTTGGCAGATGGTGTGGGCGGTGGATTGCAGTCGGTTTCTACGTTCATTCCGCCGATTTTCCTGATTTTTTTCTGTCTATCGTTATTGGAAGATTCGGGTTATATGTCGCGTGCTGCTTTTGTGATGGACCATTTTTTGCGAAAAATTGGGCTGCCGGGTAAAGCATTTATACCGATGTTAGTGGGTTTTGGGTGTAATGTGCCGGGCATTACGGCAACCCGAACGTTGGATAGTCGGCGGGAGCGTATTTTGGCAATTATGATGAATCCGTTTATGTCGTGTGGTGCGCGGTTACCGGTCTATACTCTTTTTGCGGCGGCCTTTTTCCCCGATCGGGGTGGGGTTGTTATTTTTGGGATTTATTTGATTGGGATTGCGTTGGCAGTCCTGACGGGGCTGCTGTTTAAACATACCTTATTACGAGGAGAGGCGTCTCATTTTGTAATGGAGTTACCTCCCTATCATTTGCCGACCTTTAACGGTGTCTTGTTCCATACATGGCATCGATTGAAATCCTTTTTGATCAAGGCAGGTAAGTTGATTCTCTTGTTGGTTACAATTCTGGGCTTTTTGAACACGATGGGAACCGATGGAAGTTTTGGGCATGCGGATTCAAGCCGTTCGGTGTTGAGCTCGATGAGCCGTGCGATTACTCCGGCTTTTCATCCGATGGGAATCGAGGATGAAAACTGGCCAGCAACGGTTGGCCTGTTCACGGGCATTTTTGCCAAAGAGGCGGTGGTCGGAACGCTCGATTCTTTGTATGGACAATTAGAACGAGAGGATGCTCCGGTGGAAAATGAGCCGTTTGATTTTGGGGCAGGAATTGCGGAGGCATTTTCGATGATTCCGGCTGGATTTGAAGGGTTTTCAGATGGATTAAAAGATCCCTTGGGGCTTTCAGGGGCTCTTTCTGAGGTGAATGAGGCGGATGTTTCTGAGCATGCAACGATGGTGAATCGTTTTGGTAAGCAGGGTGAAAAGGCGGCATTTGCATATCTCTTATTTATTTTAATCTATGCACCTTGTGTGGCAGCTTTGGCGGCGATTCATCGAGAAATTGGATTGGGTTGGATGCTCTTGGCAGTCTCTTACTTAACGGGTTTAGCGTGGATTTCTGCGACGCTGTATTATCAAGTGGCGACGTTTGCGGCGAACCCTGCCACTTCGTCAGGGTGGATTGCGGGTTGTGTAGTTGTGCTGTTGCTTTTTGTGATGGGGATGCGTTTAGTTAGTAACCGGGATGCGCGGCGTGCTCAGTAATATTCTAGCGTTGTTGGAGGAGCGAGGTACGCTCTCTGTTCTGGAAATTTCTCAGATCGTAGAGGTCGAGTCGAGTGCGTTGCATCCGATGTTGGAGTTGTTGGAGCGTAAAGCAAAGATTCAAAAGGTGGAGCTGCCATGCAAATCTGGGTGCGCAGGCGGATGTGAAACGGCGGATCATATGCTATTTTTTAAAAAGTGCTAAGAGCGAGTGGCGTAGACGGTGGGTTCGCGATAGATCGCATCGTAGTTCTTAAAGACGGGTTCCAATCCTTTTTCGCGAAGCATGGCACAGAAGGCATCAATGGAGCGTTCATCACTAATGGAAAATTGTTCGGTGGATGCTTCCGCGGTATCGCTATAGCCGCCGACTGTGGTTTTACTGGCAACACTCATTTTTGAAACTCCGATTCCGGCAAGGCCATTGCGTACCGCTTCGGCTTCGCGGGTGGAGAGCAGGAGTGGAACGGCGGGTAGGCAGATTCGGAGGGCGAAGATCGCTTGTGCGAGCATGGATTCATCAACGGGATGGAGCGCTTGGAAGCCGCCCATCTGCGGTTTGATACGGGGGAAGGAGAGGGTCACGCCTGCTTGCCAATAGGTTTTGAGCAAATGAGTGGCGTGACGGTAGAGGGCAATCAAATCAGCGGAGGGATCGGCCAACCCGAGTAGGACGCCCAACCCGACGGTACGAAGTCCGCCTTGCAGGGCGCGATGGGGTGCATCGAGTCGACTTTCGAAATCGCGTTTATCGCCCCAGCGGTGCATCTGTTCATAGACGATTGGGTCGTAGGTTTCTTGGTAGAGTGTTACACCTGTGCATCCGGCTTCGGCGAGACTGCGGTATTCGCTTTCCTCCATGGGGAATACTTCGATGTTGATATTATTCAGACGTTGGGAGGCTCGTTCGATGGCTTCGCGAATATAGCTCGTGTCGGCTTCGGGCATACGTTCACCAGTGAGGAGGACGACTTCGTCGAGTCCGGCTTGGGTGATGGCGTCGAGTTCGCGGTCGAGCTGTTCCACGTTTAGAACGGCACGGATGGCTCGGCGGTCGGCTGCAATGCCGCAATAGAGGCAGCCTCCGTTGCAGTAGTTAGAGAGATAGAGTGGCGTGTAGAGTGCGATGGTTCTGCCAAAATGGCGGCGGGTGATGGCTTGGGCTCGTTGTGCCATGGTTTCAAGTAAGGGACGGGCGGCGGGAGAGAGCATGAGGGCTAGCTCGCGTTCGCCGGGATGATCAGAATAGATCGCATTCTTAATCGCTGGAAGATCGGTCGATGGGCGG
>CAJYAJ010000042.1 GCA_913065005.1 uncultured Verrucomicrobiota bacterium
GGCTTATGCCAGCAGGATCGCGTCTGTAGAGCCGAGCAAATGTGACAACCGTTTCCCAAGTATATATATTTTTAACCTCTATCTTAGTAAACTGCGAATTACCTACCCAAAACATTCCTTTTTCCGTGGGGGACCACGACTGTGACTGAGCAGATAAACTTAATAACCCACCAAAGGGTGAATCTGCCTCCGACTCTGTAGGGTCATTGAAGAATTTCGAATAGTCATCTCGGAGTGTAGTTGGAAGCTTTTCTCTTCTAGCAATGCAATTGGGATCGCTCTTAGAAAAGAACTTTGCTGATGCTTTTCTTATCAAATCACGAATAAACTGTTTATCGAGTGTCTCTTTTGTGAGCCGCGCTGCGATTGACGTTGACCGGATTAGCCGACGTGTAACAGCGTAGGCTCAAGACTCTGGTTCGACATAGTTATATCGATTGAGGGTTCATGATTGATCCTTCTTGTCCTCTTCTCCGATCATTTTTCTGCTTTGTTTTCTTCGAATCATTCAGAGCATGTATATCTCCTTGTGTGGCGATTCGATGAAGGGGGATTTCTGTATTATGGGTAAGAATTTCGTAAAGCTGCTTTCTCAACCATCCAATATTTCGTGCGCGAGGGTTATGACCTGTGTGTGTCTCAACGGTTTGGATTGATTTCGGGTGCAGAGGTGCTTGATGAAGGGCGCTATGATTTGGAGCTGTTGTTGCGATTTGAAGAGTCTCGGGGGGGGATGGAGTGTGTCGTTTGCAGGTGGTTGGGGTGTATGCGGATGGGATGGAAGTGGTGAGTGAACCCTTGGTGTTGAGGGTTTTTAATTCGTTGAATGAATAGAGGTGTCGGGTTGTTGGTTGGGGCTGATCTTTCGCTTTTGGTCGCTTTCTTTTTTTTGGTGTTTGCTTTGATGCCGGTTAAAAAGGTGCAGGAATTTACGCTTTAATTTGAGCAGGTTCGGCGGTAGGTTTTGCGGTCTATGAAGCAGATCATAACGCAGGTTAAGAGTGAGGGGCCGGAGCAGACATGGGAGGCGGCGGCGGCTTTAATGGAGTCGTTGGAGCCGGGAACGGTGATTGCGTTGCATGGGGATTTGGGTGCTGGTAAAACTTGTTTTATTCAGGGTTTGGCGGCGGCGATGGGTATTACGGATCCGATTACGAGCCCGACGTATACCTTGATCGGTGAGTATGAGGGTCGGATGAAGTTGAATCATATTGATCTGTATCGGTTGGCGAATAGTGTGGAGGCTCTGGGTATTGGTTTAGAGGAATATTTGGAGTCGGATGGCATTACGGCGATTGAGTGGGCTGAGCGGGCGGAGGAGATTTTACCGGAATCGATGTTGCATGTATCTATCGAGAAGGGGTGCGATGAGAGGTCTCGGCAGATTGAAATTTGGCGGGCGGTTGCATGCGAATCGTAGCGGTTGAGATGAGTGCGTCAAAGGGAAGTGTGGCGTTGGTTGATCAGGGCGAGGTGCGGGCTTCTTTTTCGTGGGAAGAGAAACGGGAGAATCGGCAGCAGTTATTTGATGCGTTGAAGGCGTTGGCGATTGAGTGGAGTTCGGTTGATCAGTTTGTTGTGGGTCGTGGACCGGGTGCGTTCTCGGGGATGCGGATTGCTTTTTCGGTGGTGAATGCGTTGGCGGCACCGGATAAAACACCGGTGGTGGCTCACAATAGTGGAGCTGCTGTGGTGTATGCACGGGGTGCTTCGCAGAGTGTGGTGGTGGGGGATGCACGCCGTAAACAACTTTGGATTGGTGCGTTTGAGGGGCTTGAGCTTTCTCGGGCGTTTACCTTGATTGAGCCGTCTGATTTACCGGAATGGATTCAACGTGATACGGTGGTGTTGAGTCCGGATTATGATCGATTGGCTTCGGTATTAGATCCGTATATGGGAGATTCTGCGGGCTCGTCTATTCCGCAGGCGGCGGATTTGGCTAAGGTGGTTTGCTTGCGTGCTCGCTCGGGCTTGGAGATAGAACTTTTTGAGCCTCTCTATTTACATCCGCCCGTTTTTGTTGAACCGCGTTTCCCGGCCTAAAGAGGTCTGTGCTTGAGCGGTTGGGATGAAGGGTTTATAGTGTGTGTATGAATCCGATGGTTGAGGCATACCGATTATGTGATGAACTGCCGACGCGCCGTACGCTTGATTTAGAGACGGTTTTGGTGGCGGGTGCATCGGGCTATATCGGCGGTCGTTTGGTTCCGGAGTTGGTTGCGCGTGGCTATCGGGTTCGGGTGATGGTTCGATCAAAAGTGGAGGCGGTGAGTGATCGTTGGTCGAATTGCGAAGTGGTGGTGGCGGATGCTTTGAATCCGGAATCGTTGACGGCTGCTATGGAAGGGGTGCATACGGTTTTTTATCTGATTCATTCTATGTTGGTGGGTCCGAAATCTTTTGCGGATGCGGATCGATCTGCTGCTCGATGGGTGCGTGAGTCCGCGGAGCAACAAGGGGTAAAGCGGATTATTTATTTGGGGGGATTAGGCGATAAGCGGGTTCGGTTGAGTCCGCATCTATCGAGTCGGATGGCGGTGGCGGATGAGTTGGCTCTTGGTTCGGTTCCGGTCACGTTTTTGCGGGCTGCGATTATTTTGGGTTCAGGGAGTGCATCGTATGAGATGATGAATCATTTAATTCGTCGTTTGTGGGTGTTGCCGGTGCCGGGTTGGGCAAAGACGCGATGTCAACCGATTGCTTTGCGGGATGTGATTAAGGTTTTAGTGGGCGTGCTGGAACTTCCAGAGACGGCGGGAAAGATTTTTGATATTGGAGGCCCTGATATATTGAGTTATGAGGAGCTGCTGAAGACCCATGCGGATGTGCTGGGTCGGCGTCGAAAATTCATTCCTTCTCCGCTCTCTTCGATTCCTTTTTTTGCGATGATGACGAGTTGGCTGACACCGGTACCGGCTCCGATCACGCGTTGTTTAATGGAGAGTGTGGAGCATGATGTGGTGTGTGAGGGGAGTGATATTTTGGAGGTGCTTCCTTTTCGGCGAATCAGCTGTCGGGAGGCCTTGGTGTTGGCGTTGTCTCGAGAGGAGCAGGATGCGGTGCATAGTCGTTGGACGGATAGCTATCCGCCGGGTTATGAGTTGGCGATTAAGTTGAGTGAGCTCTCGGGAGTGCCGACGTATACTTCGACGTATTCATTGGTTACGGAAAAATCGGCGGAGGCGTTGTTTCAATCGATTTCCTACATTGGTGGGGAGAAGGGATGGTTTAATAGTACTCCTTTGTGGCGGTTGCGGGGCCTGATTGATCGGATGCTTCAGGGAGTGGGGACGCGAAGAGGTCGACGGAGCCCTACGCGATTGCGGGTGAATGATGTGGTTGATTTTTGGCGGGTTGAGCAGGTGAAGAGGCCGAATCGATTGTTGTTGCGAGCGGAGATGAAGTTGCCGGGTCGGGCTTGGTTGGAGTTTCGGGTTGATCCGGAGGATGGGGTGCAGCGGTTGAGTGTTCATGCGTCTTATTATACAAGGGGAATGGGTGGACGGTTGTATTGGTATATCTTTCTTCCGTTTCATCACTTTATTTTTGGGGATCTCATTCGTGGGATCGAAAAACGGAGTGAGGGGCTTGCCGATGGACGCATTTGATCTGCCGCCTATCTGTCCGCCCCCGACGAATGATTTGATTCCGATGTTTGTGATCATTGGGGTGGTGGTCGGATTTATGTGGATGCGAAGAAAATTTTTCAAAGGAAATAGATCGGATTAACGTTGTTGTTCGTTGCGTTTTTTCGGTTCTATGCGGATGGCTTATGTGCTGGTTTTTTGGGGAGGGGTTTATGAAGAGATTGTTTTTGTTCGTCGGGTTGATTGCATGGGGAAGTGGGGCGTTGGCTTCGAGGGTGGAACGCCCGAATATTTTATGGATTACGAGTGAAGATAACAATGTTAACTGGGTGGGTTGTTATGGAAATGAATGGGTAGAGACCCCTCATATTGATGGGTTGGCTGCGGAAGGGTTTCGGTATACCGAAGTGTATGCGAATGCACCGGTTTGTGCGCCTTCGCGCTCTACGTGGATTACGGGGATGTATGCGGTTACAATGGGTACGCAGCCGATGCGAAGCCGGAATGTGATTCCGCATGATGTGATTCCGTATTATCCAGATCTGCTGCGATCGGTGGGGTATTATGTGGGGAATGATAATAAGACGGATTATAATATTGGGGGGCGTGAGGATCAATCATGTTGGGATAATCCGACGGAGGTGAATTGGAAGCGGTTAAAGGAGCAAGAACCCTTTTTCCAAGTGGTAAATTTTTATGAATCGCATGAGAGCCGGACGCAAGGCGATTTGGTGGATATTGAGCATGTTGCGATGGAGACTCGTTTGCGAGCGTATCATCCAGATGTGCCGGAGATTCGGCAAAATTATGCAAAGTATCACGATGCGGTAAAGCGAATGGATCGGCGGGTGGGCGAGGCGTTGGCGGCGTTGGAAGCGAGCGGGATGGCCGATCGTACGATCGTTATTTATACGTCGGATCATGGGGGGGTATTGCCGCGGAGTAAGCGTTATTTGTATAACACCGGATTACATTGTCCGCTGATTATTCGTATTCCGGAGCGGTATCATTCTTTCTGGCCTATGGAAGCGCCGGGGGGGGTGGTGGATCGATTAGTTAGTTTTGTTGATATGCCTAAGACGTGGCTTTCATTGGCGGGTATTGAGGTTCCAACTTATTATCAGGGTCGAACGTTTTTAGGTGATGAACAGGAGCCAGAAGCGGCCTATCACTATGCCTTCCGTGGCCGGATGGATGAGCGATTTGATTGCGCGCGCGCGGTGCATAATAAGCAGTTTTTATTGGTTCGAAATTATATGCCGTATGTGCCGTGGGTGCAGCACTTGGAATATCAGTGGAAGATTCCGGCGATGCGTGCTTGGGAGGCTCATGTTCAGGCAGGGAAGGCTACGCCGATTCAAGCGCGGCCGTTTTCGGCGAAGGCGGTGAGTGAAGAGCTTTATGATATGAAGGCGGATCCTGATAGCGTGTATAATTTAATTGATGATCCTGCTTATGCGACGATTGCTGCAGAGCTTCGTTTGGCGCTAAAAACGTGGCAGCTTGAGGTGGTTGATACGGGCTTGATTCCTGAGTCTGAGCGAACTCGTATGGCGGCGGATGCAAATTTAACGATCTATGAGTGGGCGGCAGATGCAGAGCGATATCCGCTGGAGCGCTTGTTGGATGCAGCTGATATGGCATTAGCGCAGGAGATAAAAAATCGAGCTGTATTGCGGCAGCTGTGCGGGAGTGAATATCTGGGCGAACGTTATTGGGGGTCGGTTGGACTTTTCTTGATAAAGGATGATTCGATTGCGGAGCTGCTGTTGACAGATGAGTCGCATGAAGTTCGTGCGATGGCGGCGTGGACGTTAATACAAAATGGACGAGAAAAAGAGGGATTATCTGCGTTGCGGATGTTGATTGAAAAAGATTCGTATGCCTTGCTCATGGTTTTGAACATCCTCGATTGGATGGGGGAAGCTGCTCAATCTTTGCAAGATGGATTGGCGGAAAAAGAGTTTGAAGCCGATGCAGATTTACAAAAGATGCAGCGATATTTGCTGCATAAATGGAACTAAAAAATGGTGGGCGAGGCGGGACTCGAACCCGCACGCGATTAAGCACCAGAACCTAAATCTGGCGTGTCTACCAATTTCACCACTCACCCGTCGTGAAGGGGAAGAAAGTAGAAGGCTTCGTGGGTTCGCACAAGTTCAAACTTCAGCGTCTTGCCATGCCTGCTGGAGTTGTTGAATTATTCTGTGTGGCTGGGAAGAGTTGTTTACGGCACTCAGAACACAGAAGGCAGTGAAGGCGTGTTGTCGGAGGGTCGCCAGTTTTTCTATTTGAATTCCACCAATCGCAACACTTGGACAGTTGACGGATGCAGCAATACGGCCCCCTTCGGCGACGCCGATAACGGGGTCGGGGTTACTTTTACTCTGGGTGGCATAGATGGGGCCGATGCCGATGTAGTCGGCACCTGCGGCTTGGGCGGCTTGGGCTTGTTGGTGGTTATGGGTACTGAGACCTATCCATTTATGGGGTGCATTCCAGCGTTTTCGAGCTTCTTTGATGGAGCCATCTTGTTGACCGAAGTGAACTCCGTCGGCATCCACTTCCATGGCGGTTTCAAGGTGGTCGTTGATGATGAGGGCGGTCTGAGTTCCACGGGTTATATCGCGAAGACGCTGGGCTTGGTGTAGACGGGTTTCGGGTTGTGCGTTTTTCATGCGTAATTGAAGAAATGGTACGTGTGCGTCTACCGCGACTTGTGCTGTTCGTTCATACCCGATGACGGGGTCGGTTAAAATGAGATAGAGTCCTTCAAGGGGTTTCATAGAGGGAATCTAGCTTGCCTTGATGAATCTGTAAACCTTTCCGAAATTAATCACGTTTATATTTTTTTATGAGTTGCTCGGTGATAAGGTGATAACTTATAAAAAAATTATTATATACTTTGTTTATCTTTCTAATGGGGTGTCAGTTCGGTATTGGGACATTCATTTAGCTTGCCCGATGGGCGCTCTATTGAAGCAACGATTCTCTCGTTTGATGATCGTTCTGGTTTGGTTGAATTGGAACGGTTGGATGGGACGGTGAGTTATCGTGAATTCACGAGTCCTTCGTCGTTGTCTGAAAC
>CAJYAJ010000043.1 GCA_913065005.1 uncultured Verrucomicrobiota bacterium
CGTCTGCACCCACACCCCAACCCCCTCTCTCCTCATCCGCACCATCTCCGACAACGCCACCGCCGACGCCCCCACCGACTTCACCACCTTCCTCCACACCGCCTCCCAAAACAGCTTCCAGCTCATCCAAAACCTCCTCAACATGATCGGTGCGGAGGTGTAAGTTCTGCTCGTGCGGGGCGATTGATACGTAAACATTGGGGAGAAGTTTTATGTATGAGTTGTATCGTGAGTTAGAGGTGAAGGCGACGCGGGAGCAGGCGTGGGATTTTATTCGGTCGCCGGGCAATCTGAACAAAATTACGCCGGATGATCTCTCGTTTGAAATCGTTTCGGAACTGCCGGATGAGATGTTTGAGGGAATGTTGGTGGAGTATCGGGTGAATATTCCGTTTATCGGTAAGCAGGAGTGGGTGAGCGAGTTGCAACACATTGTGCCGGGCTATTCATTTGTGGATGAGCAGAAGATTGGTCCCTACAAACTTTGGTATCATTATCATGGTATTGAGGAGATTGAGGGGGGCGTGAAGTTGATCGATCGGGTGAGCTACAAACCTCCGTTCGGTTTTTTGGGTACGATTGCGAATGCGCTCTTTATCCGAAAAATGCTTGAGAAGATTTTTGATTATCGCACGGTGGCGTTCAGAGAGCTGTTAGAGTCATAACAGAACGCTGGGCATGAAAAAAGAGGTTGAACGCAGATCGGGTTTCCGGTCTGCATTTTTTTATCTGCGGGGGGGGCCGTCTTCGCCTCGTCGGGATCGGCGCAAGGATTGAGGGTCGGCACGGAAGGCGCGGGGAATCACGGGCCAGGCTTCGGTGAGGAAGTAGGCATAGGTGCCTTGTGGAAATTCGGGTGTATGGATGAAGCGTCCGTTGCATTCGTCGAGTGTGCCGAGCCCTTTTTGATAGACATAGTCTTGGACAAAGGCGCCGTCATATTTCCCGCCGGGGCCGTTGGATGATGTGGGGCGATTCCCTTTTTTGAGGCGATAGCTGGAGGTGTGTTCGATCAATTTCTTCGAGCCTTTTTTGGCATAGCCATAGAGCGCATAGACGGGATAGCCGTCGGCCGCCCAGCCGATGAGGGGCGAATGCTCGCCTTGCTTGAGGTTTAGATGGTCGAGGAGTCCAGTCGGTAGCCCGTGATAGTGATAGGCTCCGGTGGGTTGAACATGGGCGTGGTTTTCGTCGAGCCCGAGTCCAATGGCGCCTCCGAGGGCGCAGTAGTTCCAGCCACTGGTTCGATCTCCTTGCCAAAATTCAGCGGTGCCGGGATCAAAGAGAACGCCGTTGATGGCGATGCCAAACGGCATATTTGGGGCTCCGCGCGTGTCGCGTTCTTGTTCTTTGTGTAGCGGTTCGGAGGTGCGATTGGGTTTTGGATTGGCTTCGAGCTCAAATCGATAGCGTTGCTCTTTTATTTCGTGTGGATTTCCGCGATTGGGAAATAAGCCTACCTCATGATCGGGGATTCCATTTGCTTCGACTCTTCGATCGCCGCTCTTCTCGCGAATGGTGACGTCTGATGCGGCTGGTGGGGTCTGGTCGGCCGGTATAATACGAAGGGTTCCGGCTTCGGTGGCGGTATGAATACGGCTCGGTCGCTGTTGCCCGTGAGCTAGCAGCACCGAACCAATGAGTAATCCAATAAGGCTTTTCATGTTCTCCTTTTTTCTAACGAAACAGGTAAGAGGAGTTTTTAGAGAAAATCAAGCTGATCTAGTTCAGCAACCGGACGGAAACTTCGACGATGAATCGGTGAGGGTCCGTGCTCTTTGAGCGCGGTGAGGTGTGCGGGAGTGCCGTAGCCATTGTGGTCGGCGAATCCATAGCATGGGTAGAGAGTATCATATTCGCTCATGAGACGGTCGCGGGTCACTTTGGCGATCACGCTGGCGGCGGCAATCGATAGGCTCTTGGAGTCGCCTTTAACGATGCTTTGCGAGGGACAAGGCAGCCCATCAACGGGCAGCCCATCGATGAGGGCAAATTGGGGCTGGATGACTTCGAGTGCTTCCGCCATGGCATGATGGGTGGCTCGGAGGATGTTGATGCGGTCGATCTCTTCGGCCTCCACGATGCCCACTCCAATTTCAACTGCTTCATCTGCTTGGAGAATTTCATAATAGTGCTCTCGGCAAATGGCACTCAGTTTTTTGGAGTCGTTTAATGCGTCATAGGTGGTTCCGGCGCAGGCACGAATGTGCTCGGGAGAAAAAGAAACGGCGGCCGCGACTACGGGTCCGGCTAGTGGACCGCGTCCGGCTTCGTCCACGCCGGCTAGATGCAAAAAACCCGACCCCCACGCTTGTTCTTCAAAACGGAGTAGATCGGGTTGGCTCATCGCAAAACTCGCGTTACGTTTCGCGGCGCTCTTGAATACGTGCTTTCTTGCCTGCGAGTCCACGTAGATAGTAGAGCTTGGCACGACGTACTTTACCGCGACGATCAATTTCGATCTTATCGAGGTTCGGGCTGTTGAGCGGGAAAATACGCTCCACCCCTTCGCCGTAGGATATACGACGTACGGTGATCGACTCCATCAAGCCCTTGCCTTTGCGGGCAATAACGGTGCCGGTGTAGACCTGAATACGCTCCTTACCGCCCTCTTTAATCTTGTAGTGTACCTTGATGGTATCGCCTACGCTAAATTCGGGATGCTGGCTCTGATTGGCCGCTTCCATTGTAATCTTTTCTACCGTGTTCATAATCGGATCTCCCTACGGGGGTTTATATCGAATAGGCGGGAGATAATAGCCCACCACGCCCAACGGTCAAGTGTTGTTTTCGCCCTTTTGTGGATTCGATTTCAACAGATCGGGTCGCCGCTGTTCCGTGCGCGCCCATGCGTGCTGATATCGCCATTTCTCTATCGCCGCATGATCTCCGCTCAAGAGCACCTCTGGCACCTTCTTGTCACGAAATTCCGGCGGACGGGTATATTGGGGATAGTCGAGCAGTCCAGTGGTATAAGACTCATTCACGGTCGCTTCTTCACCGCCACCCAAAACTCCCGGCAACAGGCGTACAAGCGCATCGCTCACGACCGCTGCCGCTAATGCCCCATTGGTAAGCACATAGTCTCCAATCGAAATCTCTTCGTCGACCAGCAATTCAATCACCCGCTCGTCCACGCCCTCATAGTGGCCACAGATAAAAATAAGATGCGCCACAGGATCCGCCAGTCGTTGTGCCGTGGGCTGATTAAAGGGGGCACCAGACGGGCTGAGAAGAATCACGCGACTGGATTCAGTTTGTACCGATTCGACGGCGGCGGTCAGCGGTTCCGGTTTCATAATCATGCCCGGTCCACCGCCAAACGGACGGTCATCCGTTATACGATGTTTATCGGTGGCAAAATCGCGCGGATTAATGAGTCGGAAAGCAACGTGTTCGCCCACCACCGCTCGCTTGAGCATCGACGTTCCCAAGAAGCCTTCGAGCATTTCTGGGAAGAGCGTTATAATATCAATCTTCATATGGATTAGCGTACTCCATTCTCAATCACACAAAATAAAAAAAGAGCGCTCTATGGGAGCGCTCTATCTAACCGATCGGATGTGAGATGATTAATCGACCACTTCCACAACGGCTTTGCGGCCCTCTTTGGAGGCAAGCGAATTAAACAGAGTACGTAGTGCACCAACCGTTTTACCGCTCTTTCCAATGACTTTGCCCACATCACGATCATCGCAACGAATTTCGAAGATCGTGCTCTTTACCCCTTGAATCTGGCTAATCTTTACGGCAGATGGAGTATCGACCAACGCCTTAATAATCGACGTTAAGAGCATTTTCATGCTTCTTTCGACTCCTCACCCGCTTCTTCCACGGGTGCTTCTTCTGCAGGCGCTTCTTCCACAGCTTCAACCGGTGCCTCTTCTGCAGCCGCTTCTTCAGCCACATCCGCAGCTGTTTCTGCTTCAACAGCTTCTTCAGATATCTCTTCAGCACTCACTGCACCCGTAACCGCTTCCTCAACTGGAAGGGAACGCGCTTTTTTGATCAAGCTTGCCACTGTATCTGAAGGCTGTGCACCACTGGAAGTCCAGTATTCTACTCGATCCAGATTAATCGAAAAATTAGTGCCCTCTTGTTTCGGATCATACCAACCAATCGTTTCAATAAAACGACCCGTAGGTGCCCGACGACCATCTTGTACTACCACGCGATAAAATGGGGCGTTACGACTGCCCATTCTGCGAAGTCTCATTTTTACTGCCATGTTGTTTTTCTCCGTAGCGAAAGCCGATTTCGGCTAAAGGGGGTACTTTGTAATGACTTTACCGCCATGCCGCAACCATAAATTCGCTCTTTTCGGTCGTGCACGAGACATAAAAAAGTGGCAATCCTATGTGAATTCAAGCAGGCTAGCCCCTAGCCAAGGAGTTGCTATGAGCCAAATTTATACCCGACGAGGAGATCACGGAGAAACCAGCTGTGCCGATGGATCTTCCGTTCCTAAAAATAATCCGATTATTGAATGCAACGGAGCCATCGATGAATGCAACTGTGCGCTCGGGGTAGCTCGATCTCATGCTATTGATTCCGAACTGGATACCGTTCTCAAACAGATCCAAAACGAACTCTTTATTGCCGGCGCCGAAATTTCCGCTCAAGGGGATACAACTCATTCGCTTTGCATCACCCAAATGCACATCGTAGCGCTTGAAACGTTAATAGATGAAACAGAAGAACATCTCGAACCGCTTACCCAATTTATTCTACCTGCTGGAAGCCCCCTATCTGCCCAATTGCACGTCTGCCGCTCCTTGGCTCGCCGTGCCGAACGACGATGCGCCGATATCCAAGCAAATTGGATCGATGAAAGTGCCCTGCCCGCCTACTTAAACCGACTCTCAGACGCTCTTTTTATGCTTGCCCGCCTTGCCTGCAAACAAGCAGGACAACCTGATGATACCTGGATTGCGCCCAACTAATGGCTCTTATTTGTTCTGCTTTATTCAGCAATCGCTTTGAAAAACGACTGA
>CAJYAJ010000044.1 GCA_913065005.1 uncultured Verrucomicrobiota bacterium
CTGCGAAGAAAAAGGCGCCCGCGAAGAAAAAGGTTGTGAAGAAGGCTCCTGCGAAGAAGGCGCCCGCGAAGAAGAAGGTAGCTAAGAAATCAACCCGTAAAAAATAGATGGGTTAATGGAGCTTCTTAAGTAGCAAAAAACGGCGGACGAGTTCCGCCGTTTTTTTGTTGGTGGAATGAGCAATAACTTTTTACTCTCTGAAAGAGAGATTATGGGAGATGACGCATGAAATGTATAAAGTGTGAGGAGCGAGATAATCGTGTTATCGATAGCCGAGAGGTGCGCGATGGCAATGCAATTCGTCGCCGTCGCGTCTGTAATTCATGCGGGCATCGATTCACGACGTATGAAGAAGTTCAGCGGGCTCATTTGCAAGTGACGAAACGGGATGGTCGTAGAGAAGAGTTTAGCCGCGATAAGTTGATGAAGAGTTTGGCTATTGCTTGTCGGAAGCGGCATATCAGTGTGGAGCAACTCGAGCGGATTACAGATACAATTACGAGTCAGGCAGAGTCTGATTATGAACGTGAAATTCCTTCAATTGTATTAGGGCGAAAGGTAATGGAGGCGTTGGTCAAGTTGGATGAGGTTGCTTATATTCGATATGCTTCGGTTTATCGCCGTTTTCGAGATGCAGGGCAGTTCATGAATGAAGTGGAGCGGCTGATCGGTCGAGAATGAGCGTAGGATCTCATTTGGTAGAGATGGCTTGGCATGAGCCGTTATTAGATGTGTTGCATTCGGTTCCTGGCATTTGCCCTGAAGATGCAAATCATATTGCAAGGGGTGTGGCGCTTTTTTGTGCGGAAGCTGGATTTGTGGTTTTAAAGCGTGCTGATTTGTTATTGCTTGCCGCTAAAGGATTGAGCGGACTTGGGCGCCATACGGATGCTGAAAACATATTGATGCATGATCAAGATTATGGGCCGTTTGTTCGTTGTTGGTTGGGTGGATTTGAGCAGATAGATTCTTTTGCTTCATTGTTCCCCTTTTTTTCTCGGGGTGTGGTTGCACCGGGGCGATGGTCGGGGTTGCAGAATCAGACGATGTGGATTTTGGATTTAAATCGATTAATGGTGGCGGAAGAGGAGTTGCATGAAATGTTGGTGTATCGTTCGATGCATCTTTTATTAGAGCGGTTGGTTGTGTTGTGGGATGCGGATTGTGGGCGAGGGGTTCTGGGGATCCGGGGTCACAATTCGGAA
Organism: uncultured Verrucomicrobiota bacterium; assembly: GCA_913065005.1. Taxonomy (GTDB): domain Bacteria; phylum Verrucomicrobiota; class Kiritimatiellia; order Kiritimatiellales; family Pontiellaceae; genus Pontiella. The sequence continues at coordinate 1,206 of CAJYAJ010000044.1, forward strand.
GTAATGCAGCAGTTATTTGAAGTTCCGAAGAGCAAGGATATGGCTACGGTGGTGGCGTATGTTGAGGATGTGTTAGAGAGAGCGCGAGATTCGCGGGATTGGATCACTCGACCGGATGTGATGATGCTATGATGTTTCAATGGAATAAAGTTTGGGCTTTGCGGTATGGAGGGGCGATCTTGTCGGGGGTGATGTTGGCGGCGAGTTTTCCGGGATGGAACCAGTCGACCCTTATTTATACAGCGCTGGTTCCGTTGTTGTTAGCGGTTCAATCATTATCGGCTCGCCAAGCGGCGTTACTGTCGTGGTTGAGTGGGGTTGTTTTTTATGGGCTATCGTTATCGTGGTTCTGGCAGATGACTAATACGGTGGATGCGTGGGTGTTTAAATTTGGGACGGGTGGGGCTCTTCTTTTCATCGTAAGTTATTGTGCGATCTACTTTGTTCCGTTTGGGGTGGCGGCGACTTGGTGCGGGCGTGTTTGGTTAGATGGCTCTTTTTTAAAGAACATCCGCATCATGATGTTTATGACGGCGTTGTGGACGGGGCTGGAATATCTGCGAGGAAAGCTTTTCACGGGCTTTGGATGGAATGCTTTAGGAATTTCTCAACATGCAAATCCGGCGACGATTCAGATTGCGGAGTGGGGGGGTGTTGCGATTGTTTCGGCAGTGATTGTTTGGATGAACATGGGGGTGTTTTTAACGATTCGGCAGTATGTACAGCGACAGCAATTGAAGAAATATCGCCCGCATTTTGAGTTGATGTTGGGGCTGATTCCGTTGGCGTTGAGTATCGCTTTTGGTATGCAAGTATTGTTTGGGGTATCGGCATCGGGCGTTCCTGTTCAGGTGGGATTAATTCAACCTAATGTGCCACAGACGGCGCGGCGCGATGCGCAGCTGGTTCGCGAAATACGTGAGCGTTTGGAAACATTGAGCTCGGCGGCGTTGCGGATGAATGAAGTGGAGCTTTTGGTGTGGCCTGAGACGGCGTTACCGGATTATGTTCGATTAAGTTTTTCGAGTCGGGCTTTGGTGAACCGATTGACGCATGATGGAATACCTCTATTGGTCGGCACGATGGATTTTAGTGAGGGACCCCAAGAGAGAGTGTTGCATAATAGCTCTTTGTTGTTTGATGGAAGCCTAGAGGCGGTGGGGACCTATCATAAACAGCATTTAGTTCCCTTTGGGGAGTATGTTCCTTTTCCGGGTTTATTCCGTTCGATGTCTCCACTGGATGTTGATTTTACGGCCGGGGTGGCGTCTACCTTATTTAGGTTGCCCGGAAAGGCCCCGTTCAGTGTTTTAATCTGTTTTGAGGATACGATGGGTGCGTTAGCACGCAGGGCTGTTCAGGGGGGGGCACGATGGTTGATAAATCAAACAAACGATGCTTGGTTTGATCCTTCTGCTCAATCGGAACAGCATTTAGCGCATGCGATTTTTCGGTGTGTGGAGAATCGGGTGCCGATGGTGCGAAGTTGTAATACAGGTGTTACTTCGATTATCGATTCGTTTGGGCGGGTGAATCGTCGGTTGAAACCTCAAACCAGTGGGTTTTTAGTGGGCATAGTGCATCCTGCTCCTGTAGAGCAAAAAGAAACTCAATATACAAAATTGGGAGATCGTTTTGCGCAAGCGATGGGGGTTGCTGGCGGTGTGGTCTTGTTGCTTTTAGGGTGGCGTGTTCGTAAGATAGAGATATAAGCTTTTAGAATTGTTCATTGGAGCGAGTGGACGAAATCGTTACATTTTGTCTTGGTTAGAATTAATATGCATGAAGAGGTTACAAAGGAATTGGTCAAGTATGGCGAGAAGTTGCGCGAAATGGAGGCGTATCTTGAAGTGAATCGTCGGCGGGATGAGTTGAGGTGTTTAGAGGTGGCGGCGGCAGCTCCGCAATTTTGGGATGATCAAGCGGCGGCTCAGGAAAATATTGCAGCTACGCGTACGCTAAAACAGGTGTTAGATCCGTTTGATTCGATTGTGGCAGCGTTGGCGGATGCGGAAATTTTAGCGGAGTTGGTGGCGGCGGGAGAAGAGGGTGCGGCGGAAGAGTTGCAGACGGAAGTAGATCGAGTGATTTCTGGATTTAATGAGCTAGAATTAAAATCTCTTCTTGGGGACGAGTTTGATCAAAATAATGCGTATGTAACTTTGCATGCCGGTGCTGGGGGTACCGAAAGTTGTGATTGGGCGGATATGTTGTATCGTATGTATACGCGATATGCAGAGCGGCAAGGGCTCAAGGTTCAGGTTATGGATTTTCAGGCTGGGGAAGAGGCGGGGATCAAAAGTGTTTCACTTTTAATTCAGGGGCCTTATGCATACGGATTGCTAAAGTCTGAGCGGGGGGTGCATCGGTTGGTAAGAATTAGTCCGTTCGATTCTCAATCTCGCCGGCATACCTCATTTTCAGCAGTGGATGTGAGTCCAGAGCTGGATGATGATATTGAGATTGAGGTGGTGGATTCCGACCTTCGTATCGACACGTTCCGTGCACAAGGGGCGGGGGGACAGCATGTGAATACGACCGATTCGGCTGTTCGAATGGTCCATTTGCCAACGGGGACGGTGGTTCAGTGTCAGGCGGAGCGCTCACAGCATAAAAACCGGGCTACGGCGTTAAAGATGTTGAAGGCGCGGCTGTATGAAATTGAACAAGATAAGAAACGGCAAGCGGTTGATCAGTTGTATAGTGGGAAAGGGGAAATCGCGTGGGGGTCTCAGATTAGATCGTATGTGATGCAGCCTTACACAATGGTTAAAGATCATCGAACTGATGAGCAGGTGGGAAATGTGAATGGGGTGCTTGATGGCGACCTTAATGCGTTTATTCAGTCGTATTTAAAGAAGAGTCGAGTATGAATATTTTAGAGCAGATTGTTGCGGATAAGCGGGTGGAAATTGCGGGGCTGAAAGAAAGGGTTCCGGAGCATACGCTTGTGTTGCCGCAAGGGCTTGCGCCTGATTTTATGGCGGCGTTGCGGGCTCAGCCGCTGGGATTAATTGCAGAGGTAAAAAGAAAATCGCCTTCCGCAGGGGTTATTCGCGATCCGTTCGATCCTGCTGCTATTGCTTGTGCATATGCGGATGGCGGGGCAACGGCGATATCATGTTTGATGGATACACCTTACTTTGGGGGGGGGGTGGAGGATTTTCGAGCGGTACGTACCGCGGTTTCATTGCCGATGTTATACAAAGAATTCATTATTGATTCATGGCAGATTACACATGCACAAAGCGTCGGTGCTTCAGGGGTATTGCTTATCGCTTCTGTTTTACGGGATGAAGAGCTGCATCTTTTTTCGGAAGAAATTCTGAGGCGGGGAATGACTCCTTTAATCGAAGTTCATGATAAGGCCGAGATGGAGCGGGCTATTGATGTTGGTGCTGGTTGTATAGGGATTAATAATCGGAATCTTAAAACATTTGAGACATCACTGGAAGTTACAGCTGAACTCGCTTCAATGGCGCCTGCTGAAACGACGTTGGTAAGTGAAAGTGGGATCAAAACGGCAGAAGATGCGTTGATGTTGAAAGAGATGGGGGCGCATGCGTTATTGGTTGGAGAACACTTGTTAAGGAGGGCTTTTCCTGGTGAGGCTGTCAAAGAGTTGCTTTCTAAACTACCTTGAGATGAGTATTATTTTGACTTGCTTCAGAATGCGTATGCCATAAGATGTCTGGCTAATATTGCTAGTTTTAGAAGAGTTATA